>QKFI01000416.1 GCA_003251455.1 Tolumonas sp. | reverse complement strand
CACCGCATCTTCCACACGTTTAATCACCATCACCGGAACCACCGGGGACGCAGCAAATACCGCTGCAGGTTCAACTTGCCAGCTCATACAGGCTCCTGTCTGTTAATCCAAATAGTTAAAAATCGTTGCGCCCTGTTCCGCGCCAGTGACCACTTGACGGAATACGGAGAACAGTTCACGGCCTGAACCAAAATGTTCACGGGTTAAGTCCACCTGAGCCGGTGCACGCGGCTGAAGGTCGGCCAATACATCAATTTTGCCGTTGGCCGCATCCACACGAATGACATCACCTGTTGCAATTTTAGCCAATGGTCCGCCACGTTGCGCTTCCGGTGACATATGAATGACGGCCGGCACTTTACCCGATGCTCCCGAAAGACGACCATCCGTGACGAGAGCCACTTTCAAACCAGCTTTCATCAGATTCCCCAGCACAGGCATCAGTTTATGCAGCTCCGGCATTCCGTTCGCAGCCGGACCGTTGAAACGCACCACAATCACCACATCAGAGGTAAATTCACCCGCGTGATAGGCTTTTTCCACATCGTGTTGCTTCAATAAAGTGATGTTCCGGCGCAACCGCACTGATTTTAATCACACCGCGACCAAGATTTCCGTCAACAACCTTCAGGCCGCCTTGTGCATTAAAGAAGGTGCCCGGCAAAGCAATGACTTCCGGATTTTTGGAATCCGCTGCAGGTTGATAGACCACCGCACCACCATCCAGATGTGGTGTCTTGAGGTAATCTTCCATACAACCAAACACAGGGGTAGCATCCATATTCAGCAAACCACGTTCCGCCAGCCCTTTCATCAGGGTTGGCACCCCACCTGCGTTTTGGAAATCATTGATATCTGCCGGACCATTTGGGTACATTTTCGCCAACAGGGGCACTGCCTGCGAAAGCGTATCGATGTCATCCCAGGTCAGGATATAACCAGCTGCTGCGGCAACAGCAACCAGATGCATGGAATGGTTGGTACTGCCACCAGACGCCAGTAACGCAACCAGACCATTGACGATGGATTTCTCATCCATCACCTGCCAGAGGGGACGATATTGCGTACCACTGTCTGCTTGAGACGTGATATGCAATGCGATTTGTTCTGTAAGTGCGGCCCGTAATTCAACGCTTGGCGGCAGGAAAGCAGAGCCCGGGAGCATCAGTCCCATCGCTTCAAATACCAACTGATTGGTATTTGCGGTGCCGTAGAAGGTACAAGTGCCTGCAGAATGGTAAGCATCACATTCCATTTTTTGCAGTGCGTCTTTACCAACCTCACCCGCTGCATATTTCTGACGGACTTTCACTTTCTCATCGTTACTGATGCCGGTTGGCATCGGACCAGATGGCACAAATGCGGTTGGCAGATGACCAAACGATAGTGCGCCCATGAGTTGACCCGGTGCAATTTTGTCGCAGATCCCTAACAACAGCGTGGCATCAAATGTATTGTGACTGAGCGAAACGGCGGTCGCCTGCGCGATGACATCACGCGAAAACAGTGAGACGTCCATTCCTTCCTGACCTTGTGTTACGCCATCACACATGGCTGGCACACCACCGGCAACTTGCGCACTGTGGCCGACTTTGCTCAGCACATCTTTGATGAACTGCGGATAAACCCCATACGGTTCATGTGCGCTCAGCATGTCGTTATAGGCGGTGATGATGCCGACGTTCACCTTGGTGAAATCCAGAATGGTGTTCTTTTGGGTTGAAGAACACGCTGCCACGGTATGGGCCAGATTACCGCACGTCAGATGTGTGCGGGTTTTCCCGTTTGCTGCCTGTGCTTTCATCCGCGCCACATAACGACTGCGGGTTTCCTGACTCCGTTCGGCGATCCGGCTGGTCACCTGCTCAATCACATTTATCATACTGCCCTCTCAGAAATCTTATTCGCCACATTGATGGATAGCAGTCACGCAACGGTCCACCACTTCATCAAAATTGCCATCAATATCGATATGGATCACATCCGGCTCTGAAGCGTCCGGAATTTCCAGTGTTTCAAACTGGTTCTTTAACAGTTCAACTGGCATGAAATGACCTTTTCGCGCCTGCATGCGAGCCAGTACCAGTTCAAAATCACCAGCCAGATGCAGGAACGCGACATGTTCATTACCGTCCCGGATCAGATCGCGATATTTCTTTTTCAACGCAGAACAAACGATGATGCCGGTTTCATTCTTCTTCTCAAGACTGAATGCGGCATCACGGATACGTTCTAACCAAGGTGCGCGATCATCATCGTTTAATGGCTGTTTATTGGCCATTTTCAGAATATTGTGTCGTGGATGTAGATCATCACCATCGATAAATTTGGCACCGATCACTTTGGCCAATGCTGTACCAACGGATGATTTACCCGTACTGGATACACCCATCAGTATGAAGCTCCGTCCTTTTGGCGTTTGTTCCATTTTATTTGACCCCTCTCTCATTTTTGAACAATTCCCGAATTCCACACTTTCAGATGCTATCACGTTACGGGTAACATGTTACCCGTAACTTATGAAAGTGTGAAGTATCACACAAGATCTCAACGCCTATGTCTGATTTATCACTCATTATGACTGCCGCCGGATCCATACTCCTGCTGCTGTTCCTGGTTATGAAGGTTCGTCTTCATGCCTTAGTGTCATTGATTCTGGTCTCAATGGTTGCAGGCCTATTTTCAGGCATGAGCCCGATGGATATTGCGGCAACGATCCAAAAAGGGATGGGAGGAACCTTAGGGTTTGTCTCAATCGTCGTTGCATTAGGGGCGATGTTCGGGAAAGCAATGGAAGTTACCGGTGCACTGGACCAAATTGCACATACGTTATTGAATAAATTTGGCTCTCATCGGGCTGCCTGGGCGATCACATTTACCGGCTTTATCTGTGCATTACCGCTGTTCTTTGATGTGGCGGTGGTGTTGCTGATCGGGATCGCGTTTGCCATTGTGCGTCGTGGTGGAGGGAGTGTTGTCAGTATCGGGATCGCCTTACTGGCCGGGATTGCTACCTGTCAGGCATTCCTGATCCCGGCACCGGGTCCGATCCTCGTTGCTTCTCAGTTGGGCGCTGACTTTGGTTACATGATCATGTTTGGTCTGCTTGCTTCTGTTCCGGCTATGATTTTAGGTGGTCCTATTTTTGGTTCACTGATTTCTAAAATTGTTGATGTTGAATTACCGGAACATGCTCGTTTAGGCGAAGAAGATCGTGAAGGTGAAGGTACGCCAACATTTGCACTGGCGATGGGTTTGATCGGCTTACCGCTGCTGATGATTGGTCTGAAAACGATTGCGGCTCGTTTTGTTGAACCAACCGGTTCTCTGCATGCCTGGTTAGAATTTATCGGTCACCCATTTACGGCCATTCTGGCGGCTTGTCTGGCAGCGTTCTACCTGCTGGGTAAAAAACGCGGCATGAGTCAGGATCGCATCATGAATATCTGTAGCCATGCGCTGCAACCAGCAGGCATCATCATTCTGGTGACCGGCGCCGGTGGTGTATTCAAGCAGGTGCTGATCGATTCAGGTGTGGGCGCGGCACTGGGAAATATGCTGGCAGGTTCAGGCTTACCAATTGTTGCACTGGCCTTTATTCTGGCGGCGGCGGTTCGTGTGATTCAGGGTTCTGCAACCGTTGCAATGCTGACAGCTTGTGGTCTGATCATTCCGATGCTGACCCCTCTGCATCTGGATGGTGCACAACTGGCAGCAGTCACCATTGCGATTGGTGGTGGTGCAATCGTTCTGTCCCACGTGAATGATTCTGGTTTCTGGTTAGCAAACCGTTACTTAGGATTATCAGAAAAACAAACACTGCAGACTTGGACGGTGATGGAAACCATCATCGGTACCACGGGTGGTCTCACTGCAATGATGATTTCTCTGTTCCTGTAAGGTTCTGAGCACAAAAAAGCCGTCA
>QKFI01000213.1 GCA_003251455.1 Tolumonas sp. | reverse complement strand
GCAGGATGGGTAAACAAGAAGAAAATTGAGCTTAATGTGTCAGATACATCATCAGTAGAAAGAAACCAATCAGCGCGGCAGAGCCACCAATGATCCAGTAATAACCTTTTTTGCCCTGAGAAAGCGGGATTTGGTAGTACGCGAGATACAGCGTCCAAGCGAGCGCCAGTAAAAAGGGGAGAAGGAATAATCGCGCCATGCCGTGACTCTTGTTATGCTGCTCATAATATTGATAGTAGTAAGGTATCGGCGATGACTCAACTGCAAATCAGCCGCTTTGGCGGTGTCGACGTGTTACAGCTTTCAGATCAACCCCTCTCATCTCCATCAGCAAATCAGGTTTTATTGGCTGTTCGTTATGCAGCCGTAAATCCGGTCGATGCAAAAACCCGAGCCGGTTTAGGCTGGGCTGCACAAAAGTATAAAGATGTATTGCCATGGACTCCGGGCTTCGATGTCTGTGGTGTCGTCAAAGCGTGTGGTGAGGGCGTGACTTCGTTCTCTATTGGCCAGCGCGTCTGTGGCATGATTTTCGATGGTGGTGCCTATGCTTCGGAAACGCTGGCATATGCCGATATGTTATTACCGGTTCCAGATAATGTTGCTGATGAACAAGCAGCAGCATTACCTGTTGCCGGACTGACTGCCTGGCAAGGCCTGTTTGAGGTCGGTCAGTTGAAGGCGGGTGAAACCGTGTTGATCCCTGCTGCTGCCGGTGGGGTTGGTCATATTGCGGTGCAACTGGCGAAACAAGCGGGTGCAAAAGTGATTGCGACGGCCTCAAAAAGCAATCATGATTTTGTTCGTGCGTTGGGGGCTGATGACGTCGTTGATTATCATGATGCCGAAGCGATCTCGGCTTTAACCGGACAAATTGATTTTGTATTCGATTTAGTCGGATTTGAAAGCGGCCTGCAGAATCTGTCATTACTCAAAGCCAATGGCCGACAGGTTACGGTGCCAACCGTGGCTGCGCCACAAATCAAAGAAGCCGCAGAAGCTCAAGGAAAAACAGCCTCAGGGATGCTGGTGCATCCGGATATTGAAGGACTTGCTGCCTTACTGAAACTGTGTGCTGAAGGGAAACTGAAAATTTCGATTAGTCAGATATTCCCATTAAGTCAGGGCGCTACTGCACATACCGCAATTGAGACTGGACGCACAAAGGGCAAAATTCTGTTAGACCCGCGTGTTTAGGAGACATTGATGTTCGACCTTGAGGCATACAAGCAGTACGCTGCCTGGATCTTTGATTTGGATGGAACCCTGTCAAATACGTTGCAGGCACATGACTTGGCCTGGCAACACGCCTTAACTCGCTATGAGATCCCATTCACTGCCGAGCGGATGCAAAAATTAGGCGGTTATCCGATCCCGGATACCGTCGAAATTCTCGCAAAAGAAGCCGACATGACCGTTGATGTTCCAGAAGTGGTTCGCCTTCGGGACCGCAAATTTTATGAACTGTTGCCGACCACGCTCACCCCGACGCCGCTCGTGGCAGGCGTGGTGCTACCTTTTCTGGGTGAAAAACTGATGGCCGTCGGAACGGGTTGTTATACGGATATGGCACGTCGCATTCTGGCAGGTATTTCATTGGATCATTATCTGCACGTGGTGATTGGTGCAGATCAGGTTGAGAACCCGAAACCGGCACCAGATACCTTCCTGCTGGCGGCAAAGAAACTGGGTGTGAAACCCGAACATTGTCTTGTGTTTGAAGACGCTGATGCCGGGTTGGTTGCAGCGGAAGCGGCGGGTATGGCTGCCGTCGATGTTCGTAAGCTCTGGTCAGTTCAACGTCCGCTATCTTAATCCTCCTACTGGCGGTTTTGCTGTCATAATCGCCAGTTTTCTCTCTGAACATATCTTCGTCTAATAGTGGATTAATTTGACACTGAACAACCTGTTTCAGTGCTTCTGCATAATAAGACGGGATAACAACATGTTCTTCGAGGCAAATGAAGCCCGATTTCTTTTTTCAGTGCCGGGGCAACCTGCATCGTTTCAGGTACTGCGTTTCTCTGGCACGGAATACATCAGTCAATGTTTTGAATTTCACCTGACCTTGGTTTGTGAGCAGGAAGATCTAGCACTAGCGCCTTTTCTTTATCAGCCATGTGAGTTAACGCTGAAAACACCTGATGGCACGCGAGTTCTTGCGGGGATTGTG
>QKFI01000331.1 GCA_003251455.1 Tolumonas sp. | reverse complement strand
CCGGTACAGGTTTCTGCAGAAATTCTGAAAACATTGCAGCAACGTGCGGTGAATATTCTCGGTGCAGAACTTGATGGTGTTGTGATCACGGTTCCTGCCTATTTTAATGATGCGCAACGTCAGGCAACGAAAGATGCGGCACGTTTGGCTGGCCTTCATGTGTTACGTTTATTAAATGAACCGACGGCTGCTGCGGTCGCATATGGTTTGGACTCAGGCCAGGAAGGGGTGATCGCGGTTTATGACTTAGGTGGTGGTACTTTTGATATTTCTATTCTGCGTCTGCATCAGGGAGTTTTTGAAGTATTAGCAACCGGTGGTGATTCTGCACTGGGTGGTGATGATTTTGACCATCTGTTGGCTGATTGGATTGCTGAACAAGCTGGTTTGGTTGCCCCGTTTACACCGCAGATCCAGCGTCAGTTATTAAATGCTGCAGCGCAAACGAAGCATGCGTTGACAGATGATGCTGAAGTCTCTGTTGAATTTGCTTCTTGGCAGGGACGTATCAGTCGTGATGCATTTAATGCGCTGATCCAACCACTGGTAAAGAAAACACTGATGTCATGTCGCCGTGCTTTAAAAGATGCAGGCATTGAGTCAGAAGAAGTTCAGGAAGTGGTCATGGTCGGTGGATCAACCCGTGTACCGCTTGTACGTGAGATGGTTGGTTCATTTTTCGGTAAAACGCCATTGACCAGTATCGATCCGGATAAGGTCGTAGCGATCGGTGCGGCTATTCAGGCGGATAGCTATTCAGGCGGATATTCTGGTTGGAAATAAGCCTGAATCCGAAATGTTGTTGCTGGATGTCATTCCTCTCTCATTAGGGCTGGAAACCATGGGTGGGTTGGTTGAAAAAATTATCCCCCGTAATACCACGATTCCGGTTGCTCGCGCTCAGGATTTCACGACATTCAAAGATGGTCAGACAGCCATGATGATCCATGTGCTGCAGGGTGAGCGTGAGATGGTGGCTGATTGTCGTTCACTGGCTCGTTTTGTCTTACGAGGGATTCCGCCACTTGCTGCGGGTGCAGCCCATATTCGTGTGACATTCCAAGTAGATGCAGATGGTCTGCTGTCGGTTAGTGCAATGGAGAAAAGCACTGGTGTTCAGGCTGCCATTGAAGTGAAACCGTCTTATGGATTGCAGGAAGAAGACATGCTGCGCATGTTACGCGAATCCATCGAATTTGCTGAAAATGATATCCAGGCTCGTATGCTGGTGGAACAGCAAGTCGAGGCTGATCGTGTTTTAGAAAGCATTGCACAGGCGTTGAAAGCGGATGGTGATGCACTTTTATCTGTGGAAGAAAGAGCGCTGATTGATGCAGCTATCGTTACCTTAACAGATGCGCGTCAGCATGGTGACGTGGATACCATCAAAGCAGCGATAGAAAAATTAGATGAGACAACAACTGAGTTTGCAGCGCGTCGCATGGATGCATCGATCCGTGCGGTGTTGCAAGGTCAGCAAATTGACGAGGTGAATTAATGCCGAAAATTGTATTTTTACCCCATGAGAAATTATGTCCGGAAGGCATGGTTGTTGAAGCCAAAACAGGGGAGTCCATTCTGGATGTGGCATTAGAGAATGGGATTAATATCGAGCATGCTTGTGAAAAATCCTGCGCATGTACGACCTGTCATTGCATTATTCGTGAAGGATTCGACTCACTGGAACCGAGTGATGAGCTCGAAGATGACATGTTGGATAAAGCCTGGGGATTAGAACCTGAGTCTCGTTTGAGCTGTCAGGCATTAGTTGCGGATGAAGATTTAACGGTGGAAATTCCGAAATACACGATCAATCTAGCTTCTGAAAATCATTAAGAATTTTACTTCTGAAATGGAGTCACCGGTTCACGAAAGTGATAACCTGTGGCTCCATTTGTTTTTCTGAATTCCAGGACGCTTTATGACTTCATCGATGACAGTGTTTCTGACTGAAACGCCTGCCGAGGCATATTGGGGCGAAAATGCCTTGATCAGTTTTAATCAACATTATGCAGCAATTCATTTATCCGGCTCTGAACGGGAATGGTTGAAACAAATCCAACGTGCAGCACGTCGTTTGGATGGTCAGGGCATCAAAGCTGTCACACTGTCTGGAGAAAAATGGGATCTCGAACGTCGTTATGCTTTCTGTCAGGGGTTTTATAATCCCAAAGGTGGTCAGACAATCGAGCATGAACGCATCACCGACGAAGAAAAGCACGCTTTAAATTTGTTGCTTGAACCGACCGAATGGGTTCGCGCTATCACCAATGCAACACCAGCTGACATTTATCCTGAAAAATTGGCTGCAGATGCAGCGAAGTTTGTTGCAAAGCAGGCGCCTGAGTTTGTGAATTATCACATTCTGCAGGGCGAAGCCCTGAAAGAGTTGGGATATACGGGTATTTACAATGTTGGTCGTGGCAGTAGTCATGAGCCTGCATTCCTGAAGCTGGATTATAATCCTACTGGTGATTCAGATGCGCCAATCATTGCTTGTCTGGTCGGAAAGGGGATCACCTTTGATTCTGGTGGTTATAGTCTGAAAGGTTCAGACATGATGCTGCCAATGAAATCAGACATGGGCGGTGCTGCCATGGTTGCAGGTGCTTTAGCATTGGCTATTCGACAAGGTTTACCGTACCGGGTTCAGCTGATGTTATGTTGTGCTGAGAATCTGGTGAGTGGCGATGCATTCAAGCTGGGCGATATTCTGACTTATCGTAACGGTGTGAGCGTCGAAGTTCAGAATACAGATGCGGATGATGGGTTGATTGATGCCAGCAGTACGGGAGCGCCTTACATTCTGGATGCGGCAACACTCACTGGTGCTGCAAAAATGGCTTTAGGCCGTGATTACCACGCAATTTTCAGTCTGCAGGATGAACAGTCTCATGACATGCTGGAACACGCCAAGGCGGAAAATGAACAGGCATGGCCGTTACCGCTCGAGCCGTGGCATGCTTCACAGCTTGTTTCTGCTTACGCGGACATCGGCAACATTGCTTCTGCTGAAGGGACTGCAGGTGCAACTACCGCCGCTGCGTTTTTATCTAAATTTGTGCGCAGTGACGTAAAAGGCTGGGTGCATATGGATTTATCTGCTTCGTTCCAGAAAAATGCGAATGACTTATGGGCTCCTGGTGGTAAAGGACATGGTATTCGTATGATTGCCCGCTGGTTGCGTTCGCTAAGCTAATGATTTCAGCCGCTTCTTTTTGAGGCGGCTGCTTTCAAATCACGGATTTTGATTATCAATTAGCTAAAATTAGATCAACTTATCATTAACACTATTTTTTCAATTGCAGCACAACTCGTTTCGTCATAACGTATTAACTTATAAAAATAAACGTGATGAAGTTAAGGATTGCGCATGACAATTGAACGCACTTTTTCCATTATTAAGCCTGATGCAGTGGCTAAAAACATTATCGGT
>QKFI01000364.1 GCA_003251455.1 Tolumonas sp. | reverse complement strand
GGATTCTCAAGACTTACTGAAAAGCTGTGGTTTTAAAATCAATTTACGCGAAGATCGCCTGATTGCTCATGTTGAAAACATGCCAATCGATATTCTGCGCGTGCGTGACGATGACATTCCTGGTCTGGTAATGGATAAAGTTGTGGATCTGGGTATTGTCGGTGAAAACGTGTTGGAAGAAACCATGCTGGAGCGCCAGTCATTGGGCCTTTCTACAAGATTCAAAAAACTGAAAGATCTGGACTACGGCGGATGCCGCTTATCACTGGCTATTCCGCGTGAAGAAGAATGGAGTGGTATTACCTCTCTGCAAGGTAAAAAAATTGCGACCACCTACCCTCACCTGTTAAAACGCTTCCTTTCTGAACAAGGTATCTCTTTCAAACCTGTGTTATTGACCGGTTCTGTTGAAGTTGCTCCTCGTGCAGGTCTTGCTGATGCTATCTGTGACCTGGTTTCATCAGGCGCAACACTGGATGCAAATGGTCTGAAAGAAGTTCAGGTTATCTATCGTTCAAAAGCGACACTGATCCAGGCGGATGCCGAGTTATATCCTGAAAAACAAAAACTGGTTGATCGCCTGATCCCTCGCCTCGAAGGCATGTTGCAAGCACGTGAAAGCAAATACATCATGTTGCACGCACCAAAAGATAAACTGGCTGAAATCTGCTCTCTGTTACCTGGTGCAGAAAACCCGACCGTTATGCCATTAGCAAGTGATACAACTCATGTTGGTTGCCACCGAAACTTTATTCTGGGAAACCATGGAAAAACTGAAAGCATTAGGTGCAAGTTCAATTCTGGTTAATGATGATGTAACAGGAGCGGATCATGCAGATTGTCGAGTGGGCAAAACTGAACAATGAAGCGCGCAGAGCAACGCTGACCCGACCAGCGATGACGAACTCTGCTGAAATCACATCAATCGTCAGCAATATCGTGAACCGTATCCGTACGGAAGGTGATAAAGCATTACTCGAATTCACAGCAAAATTCGATAAAGTTGCTGACAGTAATCTGCGTTTAAGTGAAGAAGCGATTCAATCAGCTTGCGAGAGAACCGCACCTGAATTGAAAGAAGCAATCCAACATGCTTATCGTAATGTGGCGATCTTCCATGAAGCACAGAAACCAACTGCACTGGCTTTAGATACACAATCAGGTGTTCGTTGCGAATTGCATTATCAACCGATCAATCGTGTCGGTTTGTATGTGCCAGGCGGTAGTGCGCCGTTGGTATCAACAGTATTAATGCTAGCGGTTCCTGCAAAGATCGCTGAATGTCGTAAAGTAATTTTGTGCTCTCCACCACCAATCGCTGATGAAATTATTTATGCGGCAACCTTATGTGGTGTTTCAGAAATTTACACCATGGGTGGCGCACAAGCGATCGCAGCAATGGCTTACGGTACTGAATCTGTATCCAAAGTCGATAAAATCTTTGGACCAGGAAATGCTTGGGTTACGGAAGCAAAACGTCAGGTAAGCATGGATTTCCGTGGTGCAGCGATTGACATGCCGGCGGGTCCATCAGAAGTGTTAGTTATTGCTGATGAAACAGCAAATCCAGCATTTGTAGCTTCAGATCTGTTATCTCAGGCGGAACATGGTCCTGACTCACAGGTTGTACTGGTTACGCCATCAACTGAATTTGCAAAATCTGTTGATGTTGAACTGGAAAAACAGTTAGCCGAATTAAGCCGGGCAGAAATTGCCCGCCAAGCGTTAGAAAGCAGCCGTTCAATTATTTGTGCCGATTTAGAAGAAGCATGTGTCATTTCGAATGAATACGCACCAGAACATTTAATCGTTCAGACCCGTGAACCTCGTGCGTTATTGGGTCAATTAGAAAATGCTGGTTCTATCTTCCTTGGAAACTGGACACCTGAATCTGTTGGTGATTATGCCAGTGGGACAAACCACACCCTACCAACCTACGGCTATGCAAAAACAGCAAGTAGCTTGGGATTAGCTGATTATCAGCGCCGTTATACGGTGCAGGAACTGAGTGCAGATGGTTTAGCTGGATTGGCGACAACTGTCACGCTGATGGCTGATGCAGAAGGACTAACAGCGCACAAGCGAGCAGTCACAATTCGTATGGAAACTTTAGCTAGTCAGGAGACGAAATAATGAGCTTGACGAAATTAGCCTGCAAACGTGTGCAGGATTTAACACCTTATATGTCAGCTCGTCGCATCGGTGGCAAAGGTCACGTATTCCTGAATGCGAATGAAGCGCCAAAAAGTGAAAGTTACACTTTAGATAGCAGCAAATTAAATCGTTATCCAGAATGCCAGCCAGCAGAAGTTATCGACGCTTATGCCGCCTATGCAGGCGTCACTCCAGAGCAGGTTTTGGTGAGCCGTGGCTCAGATGAAGCTATTGAACTTCTGGTAAGAACATTCTGCGAACCAGGAAAAGAAGAAATTCTTATCTGCCCTCCAACTTATGGCATGTACTCCATTAGCGCAGAAACCTGCGGTGTTGGTATCCGTACTGTACCACCATTGGCTGATTTTCAGCCTGATGTGCCTGCAATTCTTTCTCAGCTGGAAGGTGTGAAGGTTATTTTCTTCTGTTCACCCAACAACCCAACCGGCACCGTGCTGGATCGTGAAAAACTGCTCACTGTTCTGAATGCAACGCAAAATAAAGCCATTGTTGTCGTTGATGAAGCATATATCGAGTTTTGTCCGCAGTTCAGCATGGTTGATCTGTTGAACGACTATCCAAATCTGGTTGTCACTCGTACCTTATCAAAAGGTTTTGCGCTGGCTGGGTTGCGTTGCGGTTTCACATTGGCTAATCCTGAAGTAATTGGTCTGATGTTGAAGGTCATTGCACCGTATCCGATTGCTGAACCAGTTGCTCAAATTGCTGCCCAAGCATTAAGTCCTGCAGGGCTTGAAACCATGCGTAAACGCATCACATGGCTGAACGATCTGAAACAACAATTTAAAGCTGATATCGCTGGCTTGCCATGTGTGCAGGATATTTTTGATGATAACGGCAACTTTGTTCTGATTCGTTTTACTGATGGTGCAAAAGTCTTTTCAGCCATGGTGGAACAAGGCATCATTCTGCGCGACTTTGGCAATAAAGCGATGCTGGAAAACTCTGTACGCGTCACGATTGGTGATGAAGCAGAAATGCAGGCTGTACTGTCAGTACTAAAATCACTGGCCTAACAGGGAGAATGCCGTGAGCCAACAAAAGTTTTTATTCATCGATCGTGATGGTACGTTGATTGAAGAACCAGTCATCGATAAACAGGTTGATAGTCTTGATAAATTGCGTTTTGAGCCGATGGTCATTCCAGCACTCCGTGATTTACAAGCTGCAGGCTATATCTTAGTGATGGTGACCAATCAGGACGGTCTTGGCACTGATAGTTTACCACTGGAGAATTTCCAGCCCCCGCATGATTTAATGATGCATATCTTTGAATCTCAAGGTGTTACCTGGGACGCAGTCTTAATTTGCCCTCATTTCCCACATGAGGATTGCACATGCCGGAAACCAAAATTAGGTATCGTAAAAGATTATCTGAAATCAGGTCGTATCGACCATTCGAACTCATTTGTCATTGGTGACCGCATCACCGATGTACAGTTAGCTGAAAATATGGGCATTAACGGTATTCGTTACAACCCTGAAACCTGTAACTGGCTCCACATCCGTGACATGTTGCTGAACAAAGGCCGTAAAGCCCACGTGATCAGAAACACGAAAGAAACACAGATCAGTGTTGATGTCGATCTGGACAAGTCAGGTGGCAACAAGATTTCGACCGGCATTGGTTTCTTTGACCATATGCTGGATCAAATCGCGACACATGCCGGTTTCAGTCTTCAGCTAGAGGTATCGGGTGATTTACACATTGATGATCACCACACGGTAGAAGACACCGCCCTAGCACTTGGTGAAGCCCTGAAAAAAGCACTGGGTAACAAACGAGGCATTGGTCGTTTTGGTTTCCTGTTACCAATGGATGAATGTCTGGCTCAGGTTGCAATCGATTTGTCTGGTCGTCCATATCTGGTTTTCAACGCAAACTTTGGTCGCGAACAAGTCGGCGAATTTAACACCGAAATGGTAGAACACTTTTTCCGTTCGCTGACCGATGCGATGGCAATTACACTGAATTTATCAGTGACTGAAGGCAATACGCATCATCAGGTTGAAGCTTTATTCAAAGGTTTCGGCCGTGCATTACGCCAAGCGATTAAAGTTGAAGGTAATGAATTGCCATCATCAAAAGGTGTGCTGTAAGGAGTCAGATATGAAACTAACAATCATCGACACCGGCTGCGCAAACCTTTCCTCGGTGAAAATGGCAATTCAGCGTTTAGGTGTTGAACCAATCGTTAGCTGTGATGCTGCAGATATTCACGCTGCTGATAAATTGATTTTGCCTGGTGTTGGTACCGCAAAAGCAGCAATGAAAAACTTACAGGAACGCAATCTGGTTGAGTTAATTCGTGAAGCGAAACAGCCATTACTGGGTTTTTGTCTTGGTATGCAAATGCTTGCTCAGTCTTCTGAGGAAAGCATGGATGGTGAATCTGACATCGAATGCCTCGGTATCATTCCAGGCAAAGTCAAACTGATGCAGGTAGGAAATTTGCGTTTGCCGCATATGGGCTGGAATCAGATTGAACATGATGAGACACATCCTTTATTTAAAGGAATTCCATCTGGCAGCTATTTCTATTTTGTTCACTCTTATGCACTCGAAGTGACTGACGCAACGATTGCTCAGTGTAACTACGGTCAACCATTCAGCGCGGTTGTGGGCAAAGACAACTTTTTTGGCGCTCAATTTCACCCGGAACGCTCCGGTAAATTAGGTGCTCAACTGATTCGTAATTTCCTGGAGATGTAATGATTATTCCGGCTATTGATTTAATCGACGGTAAAGTAGTTCGCCTCTATCAGGGAGACTACGGTCAGAAAACTGAATATTCAGCTGATCCCCAAGGCCGTTTTGATGACTACGTTGCACAAGGTGCTGAACAACTTCACTTAGTTGATTTAGATGGTGCAAAAGATAGTACTAAACGTCAATTGACAGTAATCCGAGCATTGTTGTCACAGACAAAGGCACCCGTCCAAATTGGTGGTGGTGTTCGCACAGAGCAAGATGTAAAAGACCTATTAGATGCAGGCGCGAATCGTGTCGTTATCGGTTCGACAGCAGTAAAAAATCCGGAAATGGTTGCTGGTTGGATTGAAAAATACGGTGCCGATAAAATCGTATTGGCACTGGATATCAATATCGATGAAGCAGGCAATCGCAAAATTGCAGTCGCTGGCTGGCAGGAAGATAGTGGTGTCACCATCGAAGCTTTATTAGCGCATTATCTGCCTGTTGGTTTAAAGCATGTGCTGTGTACGGATATTTCACGTGATGGCACATTAAAAGGTAGCAACGTCACGTTGTATCGTGATTTAGCAGCACAATTCCCACAAATCAACTGGCAAGCATCTGGTGGTATCGGCGGCATTGAAGATATCGAAGCCCTGAAAGGTTCAGGTGTGGGTGGCGTGATCTTAGGTCGTTCACTGCTGGAAGGTAAATTCACCGTTGCGGAGGCTATTTCATGCTGGCAAGACGCATAATTCCATGTCTGGATGTAAAAGACGGGGTTGTGGTGAAAGGCGTTCAGTTTCGCAACCATGAAGTGATGGGCGACATTGTTCCTCTCGCCAAACGTTATGCGGACGAAGGCGCTGATGAGCTCGTTTTTTATGATATCACCGCTTCATCCGATGCCCGTGTTGTTGATAAAAGCTGGGTCAGCCGTGTTGCGGAAGTGATTGATATCCCGTTTTGTGTTGCAGGTGGTATCAAATCTGTCGACGATGCGAAACGCATTCTGGAGTTCGGTGCTGACAAAGTATCGATCAACTCCCCTGCACTTGCGAATCCCGAACTGATCACAGAACTGGCCGATCGGTTTGGCGTGCAATGTGTTGTTGTCGGCATTGACTCATATTTTGATGCTGAAACCGGCCAATATCAGGTCAAACAATATACCGGTGATGAAAACCGTACTCGTCTGACGAAATGGACAACCCCAGACTGGGTTGTTGAAGTTCAGAAACGTGGTGCCGGCGAAATCGTTCTGAATATGATGAATCAGGATGGTGTTCGCCAAGGGTATGATTTAACTCAACTCAAGCTTATTCGTGAATTATGTAAAGTACCTCTGATTGCCTCTGGCGGTGCTGGTGAAATGGTTCATTTCCGCGATGCATTCCAAATTGCGGATGTCGATGGCGCACTGGCAGCCTCTGTTTTCCATAAAGGCATTATTCCGATTCCGGATTTAAAAGCTTATCTGCGTAACGAAGGAGTGCAGATCCGTGACTGAAATGAAAATTGTTGATCCAAACCGTTTGGATTGGGAAAAAACTGACGGCATGATCCCAGCGATTGTGCAGCATGCATTCACTGGTGAAATACTGATGCAGGGTTATATGACCCGCGAAGCATTAGAAAAAACCATTGAAACTGGTCATGTAACATTCTTCAGTCGTAGCAAAGGTCGTTTATGGACTAAAGGTGAAACATCGGGTCATGTACTGCAGTTACGTGCTATCACCACTGATTGTGATAATGACAGTCTGCTGATAGCAGCTGACCCGATTGGCCCAACCTGTCACCGTGGTTGCCCATCTTGTTTTGATGAGCACCCTGCTTTGCCATTGGCATTTCTGGCTGAACTTGAGCAAATCCTTGCGGGTCGTAAAAGTGCAGATCCTGAATCAAGCTACACTGCTCGCCTCTACGCAAAAGGCACTAAACGCATTGCTCAGAAAGTGGGTGAAGAAGGGGTTGAAGTTGCACTGGCTGCAATGGCAAAAGATCGTAATGAACTGATCAATGAATCAGCCGACTTGCTATACCATCTGACAGTATTACTACAAAACGAAGGTCTGCAATTAGCAGATGTCGTTAATTGCCTGAAAGAACGTCATAAGTAATATCACCGGGCATGGTTTCTTCTGTGCCCTGTTTTCTCGGTGAGCATATCTTGAGCGTCAAGTTAATAACTCATCAAATCAGAAAAGTCAGCTTACCGCTGACTTTTTCATGACCTTATTTGGCCTTTCCCTGATTCGCAACCGCCTGAGCCTTCGCTGCGATTTCATCGGCGTTCCCCAGATAGTAGTGATTCACTGGCTGCATCGCATCATCAAACTCATAAACTAATGGAACACCGGTCGGAATATTCAGTTCTAAAATATCCTTTTCGCTAATGCCATCCAGATGCTTTACTAAAGCACGCAAAGAGTTGCCATGCGCAGCAATAACAACCCGCTCCCCCGATGCAATTCTTGGTTTGATGACTTGCTCCCAATATGGAACGACACGTTCAATCGTTATTGCCAAGCTTTCTGTTGATGGTAAGAGTGCAGGATCCAAGTTCGCATAGCGCGCTTCATGCGATGGATGACGCTTATCATCAAGTGTCAGCTCTGGTGGTGTAATTGCGAATCCCCTGCGCCACAGGTGCACTTGTTCATCGCCATATTTTTTGGCTGTTTCCGCTTTGTTCAAGCCCTGTAAAGCACCATAGTGACGTTCATTCAGACGCCAGTCTTTTTCAACAGGGATCCACTCTAAATCCATCTCTTCCTGAATATACCAGAGTGTGGAAATAGCTCGTTTCAACACAGAGGTATATGCATAATCGAAAGTATACCCTTCATTTTTCAATAAAATACCAGCCTGATGCGCCTCTTCAATACCCTTTTCAGATAACGGAACATCCGTCCAGCCAGTAAAACGGTTTTCCTGATTCCAAACGCTTTCCCCGTGTCGAATAAGGACCAGTTTCTTGATAGACATAATCATTTCCTCTTTTTATTTCTTAATGATAATTATTATCATTGATAAAAATAAGAATCAATTTTCTTTTGTCTATCAAAAGAATAGTCAAAATCTATCATCCTACATTCTTTGTAGTACTGAAGTTTATTCATTGGTGTAAATGAGAATAATCATTATCTCTATTGCATTCATTTGTGAATAAGCGCAAAATTAGTTGCATAGTCAATTAATGACGAGGCAAATAATGTCTAAGCAAGAATTAGTAAAGCTTATTAATCCGACGGATAGCCTTGGCTTCCTTCTGGGACAAAGCAATTTGTTGAAGGATAAGTTGCTCGATAAATATCTTGAGAAAGAAGATATAACCTCCGCACAAGCCAAAGCGTTATTCAATATTGGCTACTTTGGTCAATCTCGTGCCTGTGATATTGGAAAACATATGGGCGTAGATGGCAGTGCCATTACCCGCATGTTGGATCGTCTTGAGAAAAAAGATCTGATCAAACGTGAAGCAGCACCGGAAGATCGTCGGGCTTTACAGATTTATCTAACCGATAAAGGTCAGGAGACTCTCGAGAGAGCCCTACCACTCGCCCGTGAAGCTTTAGCTGAATTAACACAGGTACTCAATGAGCAAGAAGTTGAATTATTGAAGGGCCTGTTAACAAAAATACTGTCTGCATCAGGTTGTAACTTGTTTACAGACATGAGCCTACAAAAAGAACCTTGTACTGAACAGGATTAACATCAACATGTCTAAGTATTTCCTGCTTTCATCCCTCACTTTCAGTCTCTTACTTGCCGGTTGTGCAGCACCCTCGAATATCGTATCTCACAACCAGTTACTGAAAAGTGAACAATTACAGTCTTCAGAATCACTCTCAAATCTGAGTGTATCGAATTGGCCAACAGACAAATGGTGGCATCAGTTAGACGATTCTCAACTCAATACCCTCATTATGGACGCATTGAAAAATAGCCCGGATTTACAACTAGCCAATGCTCGTTTAATGCAAGCAGAAGCAGGTGTTGATCAAGCCGATAGTTTATTTGACCCGTCATTGAGTGCGAATGCAGGGATTAGCCGTGTTCGACTCTCTAAATTAGATGACTACACTGGTCAAGGAAATCGGATTAGTAACACGCAACATATCGGGTTGGATTTTAATTACAGCTTCGACTTGTGGGGCGGAAAACGTGACACATGGGAAGCCAGCGTTAACAATGCAAAAGCCGCAGAAGTGGATCGTCAAGCAGCAGATATTCTTTTGACCTCTGCAATTACGCGTACTTATGTTCAGTTGGCAAATGCCTATGTGATGGAAGATCTTGCGAAAAAAGATCTGGCCAGAACATCAAAT
>QKFI01000446.1 GCA_003251455.1 Tolumonas sp. | reverse complement strand
TTGGCAGCCATTGATTGAGGTCGATAGTCAGACTTATCAGGTTCGAGCCAATGGCGAATTACTGACTTGTGAACCGGCTGCTGTGTTGCCGATGGCCCAACGATACTTTCTATTTTAAAACACGCTTATTCTGAGAGAAGAACATGATTCGATTAACACAACGTTTGACGGCAGAAGAAGCAGCAGGAAAAACAGTCTTTAGTACGCTGACGCTGCCGATTGATTTACGCATAAAAAGCCGTCTGAAAGTCACACTCGATAATGGTAATGACGCTGGTTTGTTTTTAACGCGCGGTCAGCTGTTACGTGGTGGTGAATGCCTGACTGACGATGCAGGTTCAGTCATGGTGATGGTCAAGGCTGCTGAAGAGCAGGTGTCGACTGTTCGCTGTGACGATCCATTGTTACTGAGTCGAATTTGCTACCACTTGGGCAACCGTCATGTGCCATTGCAGATCGAGACTGGTTTTGCGCGTTATCAACATGATCACGTATTGGACGAAATGGTCATCGGTTTAGGTGGCTCCGTGATCACTGAACTTGCGCCGTTTGAACCGGAAGCTGGTGCATATCAATCACAGGCTGGGGCGGGGCATCATCACCACCATGATCATGACCACGGCCATTCTCATTCTGGCTCTCATTCCCATACATCATCGCATCATCATGCCGAAAGTTCGGCTTCGGTCGTTTCGATGCATGGTTTTCTGAAAACATCATAAGCAAACAAAAGGAATTGAATATGAACAAATCACGTATGACCACAGCGATTGCCCTGATGTTACTGACAACACCAGCTTTTGCTCATCCGGGACACATGGAACACGGATTATCTTCCGGTTTGCTGCATCCAATGACCGGTTTAGATCACCTAATGATGTTACTGACCAGTGGCTTTTTAGCCGCATTAACCGGTCGTCGTTTGTCGCTGCCGCTGATGACAGTTCTCGCCATGATTGCAGGTACCGCGGCTGGCGTTTGGTTCGGCGGGAATAATCTGGTGGAACCGCTGGTGTTTGCGTCGGTCTGGTTTGCGGCTGCCATGATTTTCGCTTCAAACCGTTTGTCTGTGCTGAGCTGGATGATGCCTTGTTTTGCATTGTTCCATGGCTGGGCGCATGGCGTCGAAGCGCCAGTTGGTCAGGTTGCTCTGTTTACCGTCGGTGCTGCAATCTCTTCAGTTGTTTTGCTGGCTGTTGGTTACTCAATTGGCAACAAAGCAAATCAATTAACTTGGTTGAAAAAAGGCTGGGCGGCGACCGTGTTTGCTGCAGCATCTGTGCTGCTGGTGGGTTAAATCATGGCTGAGGCTACTCTGAGTCAGAGTTCCGCCCAAAGCTGGTTGCAGTTATTCCAGCTAATGAGCCCGAACTTACCTGTGGGTGGGTTTACCTACTCACAGGGTCTGGAATGGGCTGTCGAAGCGGGTTGGGTAAAAAATGCTGCTGAATTTGAACAATGGCTTAGCGACCAGATGGAAGAAGGGCTTGTCTTTCTGGATTGGCCATTACTGAACCGTTTGCATGAAGCAGCTATGAACGATGATGTTCAAGCATTTGAGGATTGCATCGATTTGCTGGTGGCAAGTCGTGAAAGTGAAGAATTCCGGTTAGAAGAAAATCAACGTGGTGAAGCGTTTTACCGCGTGATCAAAGACTGGAGGATTCAAGGAAGTGCGGAAATGGCGGTTCATCTGAAACGATCTCAGCTGGCTGGTATGGCTTGGTTTGGCGCAAAAAATGGTATCAGCGTGGAACAACTCGCGTTGGGGTGGGGGTTCTCAATACTGGAAGGTGCCGTGATGGCAGCCATCAAGTTAGTGCCGATTGGCCAGCAGGCGGGTCAGACACTCTTGCGACAATTATCGGTCGCATTACCTGAAGCATATCGACGCGCATGCGCTGTTCAAGACGAAGAGATTGGCGGCAGCCTGACGCGTTTAGCGATTGCGAGTGCGTGCCACGAAATTCAGTACACGCGGTTATTCCGCTCATAACAAGATTGAAAAGGATATTGATTATGGCTCAGACATCATCTCCATTACGGGTAGGCGTTGGCGGACCAGTTGGTTCAGGAAAGACTGCGTTGTTAGAAGTATTATGTAAAAAAATGCGGGACCGCTTCGAGATCGCAGTCGTTACCAACGATATTTATACCAAGGAAGATCAGCGCATTCTGACCGAAGC
>QKFI01000250.1 GCA_003251455.1 Tolumonas sp. | reverse complement strand
GTATCAGTCATGACCAGTGGCAGGCGTGACTCACCAATCTGGCGGCCTAGTTGTACAACAGGTACATAAGAGTGGATTTTGTTGTAAGCCTCATCACTGCTGTTGCTGGAAATAACAATTAATCCATCTACCTGACGCTGCAGGAGGTTGTTGACCACAACTTTCTCCTGCTCCGGATCTTCATCCGAACAGGCAATAATGATTTGAATCCCTGCATTCCGGAAAAGTGATTCCAGCTCACGAGCCAGATTGGCGCAGGTATATTGCGTCAGAAATGGCAGAACCAGCCCAATCGTGTGTGAACGGGAAGAACGTAACGCCCTGGCATGGAAGCTGGGTTGATAGCGGTATTCTTCAGCGATCGATAGAATTCGTTGTTGTGTCTCTTCTGACACCCGATATTCATCGCCTTTCCCGTTCAAGACTAAACTGGCCGTCGCTTTTGATACGCCAGCCAGTTCAGCAATGTTACTAATGGTGATTCTGTTTTGCGGTTTCACTGATTTTCCGAACTTATTCGCTTGATTCATTCTACCACGCATGCTGACAACAACCAGTGATGAATAGAAACTGCATGATCCCCGCTAAATCGCAGCATTTTGCTTGCATGATCAGGGAAATAACGGGCAGTCATACAAGCTTCACCATCATTGATAAATAACTCAATCGATGATGCATCTAACAACAGATGAAGTTTGTCTAGCTGTCCAAACCAGTAACGCGTTTCTTCTTCCTGTGTCCGCCAGTTTTGTCGGGTTAACGTTAGTTTTTCACCATCCCAAGCTAACCGTGCGTCGCCGCGAAGTGACAGTGTAAATGGCCCCGCAGCTGAAATTTGGAGTTCAGCTGAAACCCCTTCGAATGATGGTGCCTCTTTCGCAATACCAGACCACAGGACGCCATTGCCCTGACGTAACTCGGTTAATTCAGATACCGGATTTTGATAGAGTTTACCATCTTGGAAGGTCAGCTCTCTCGGACAGGTCATGCAGTCAACCCAGCCATATTTTACCGTTGGTTGTGCAAGTTCATTGTCATCCGGTAACCCTAACCAGCCGAATAACAGACGGCGACCGTCTTCTGTCTCTGTTGTTTGTGGTGCGTAGAATTCAAATCCATTATCCAGTTCATGAAATTTTCCATGACTGAACGAGGCTGTTTCATAATCCAGCGATCCGACAAAATAACCGGCTTGGTACAGATTCAGAAATTCATACGCTTTGGCTGCCAGACCCTGCGGGCAACACATCAGAATATCTGTATCGTTGAATGAGAAAAGGTCCGGGCATTCCCACATGTAACCAAACTCAGTGAGTTGATTCACGTAAGAGCCAGCAATTTCACCTTTCAGTTCCCATTGCTGTAAATCGTCAGAACGGTACAGCAATACCTTGCCTTTCAGGTTGGGTGATTGTGCTGCCAACACCATGTACCAATGATTATCATGAAACCAGACTTTCGGATCCCTTACATGACCGGTATAACCTTCTGGTAACGCAATGACAGGCCCCTGTTTTTCATAGGTGCCATCAGGTTGCTCTACCGCCAGACATTGCCAGGCAGTACGTGAACCATCGGGGAATTTCACATTTCCGGTATACAGCAGATGGATTTTCTCATCTTTCAGCACAGCAGAGCCTGAGTAACAGCCGTTGATTTCATAGTCTTCACTAGGAATAAGCGCAACGGGCTCATGCTTCCACTGTACCAAATCCGGTGAGCTGACATGCCCCCACCATTTTGCACCATGTTTACAGGCGAAAGGGTTCCATTGATAGAAGAGGTGATAGCGGCCATGGGCCTGAATAAAACCATTCGGGTCATTCATCAATCCTGTCGTTGGCATCAGATGCCAGTGGAGACGATGAGGATCTTGTGCCGCAATAGGCTGCCCGGTCATTAAAGACCGGGCTAAATGTTTCAGAAGGGTGATTTCTGACATTATTCACTGTCCGTGTTGTAACGTAATACTGTTGCCAGCGAGAAGGCGGCACCAAACGCAATCAACATACCGATGATATAGGTGAGCACAGAGCTTGACTGAACAATCGCGATGCCAGGGATACCAGTCAGACCCACTGCAGTCATACCCACTTTGCTTGCAACTACCCAAGCACCGCCCAATGCGCCACCAGCTAATGCTGCCAGGAATGGTTTTACAAAGCGCAGGTTGATACCAAAGATTGCAGCTTCCGTGATGCCTAAGAGACAAGATAAACCTGCTGGAACAGCGATTGATTTAACACGTGCATCTTTGGTTTTGAAATAAACCGCTAAGCATGCGCCACCTTGTGCAACGTTTGCCATTGCCCAGATCGGCAGCAGGAAGTTCACTGCAACGTTTTTGTCTGCCAGCAGACCTAATTCAATCGCATGGAAGCTGTGATGAATACCGGTGATTACGATTGCTGAATAAGTACCACCAAAGATCAGACCTGCTAACCAACCAGCATGTTCGTACAGATTTGTCAGTACGAAAGTGATGCCATCACCTAAACCGCGACCTGCAGGGCCAATAAACAAGAGTGCAACGAAACCAGTGATCACCACGGTCAGGAATGGTGTCAGGATAATATCCAGTGCATTCGGTACTACGCGACGGAGTTGTTTTTCCAGATGACTCATGAACCACACCGCGATCAGAACCGGAAAGACTGTTCCCTGATACCCGATCATCGCGACATCAATGCCGAAGAAGTCCATGCTCTTGAAACCACTTCCCACTGTCCATGCGTTTGTCAGAGCTGGATGCGTGAGAATGCCACCAAGCGTTGCGCCTAAATAAGGGTTACCGCCAAATTCACGTGCTGCTGTAAAACCAATCAGAATCGGCAGAATGATAAAGGCAGCAGAACTGAACATATCCAGCATGATGAAGATCGCGCTGTCAGGATTCGCCCAGCCATACGTTCTCACCAGACCGAGTGTTCCCATCAGCAAACCGGATGCAACAATGGCTGGAATAATTGGGACGAAAATATTTGATAACGTACGTGCAGCGCGTTGAGCGATGTTCAGCTTTTGCGTTGCCAGCTTTTTCACATCACTCTCTGTCGCTTCATTGATACCGACTGCATCAATAAACGCTGAATAAACTTTATTGACGATACCTGTGCCAAAAATGATTTGGATCTGACCTGCATTGCTAAAACAGCCTTTAACGCCGTCAACCTGTTCAATGATTGATTTATTGATTTTGCTTTCATCTTGCAACACCAGACGTAAACGGGTTGCACAATGTGCCGCGCTGACAATGTTGTCTTTACCGCCAACTAAAGGGATTAACTCGTTGGCTACTGAAGTTACATTCATGATGATCCTCTTCACTGGATGTAACGGTTAATGGCATTTCAGGGGCTCACTCTGTCTGACATTAACCGACACTGCATGTGCAGTATCTGAATTACTTATGCATCCTGTTTGCTTTTGAACGGGGTGATACAAATCAGGATGCACGCTTCTCATTTGTTTTTGCTGCTGGCTAAACAACATGGTAACAACAAAAAACAATTTACAGATGTAACAATGCAATCAATGTTTCATAATTTCATTGTGGCGTTGTTGCTCTGTACATTATTGAGTTTACTAAAACGGTTTAGCAGTGCAACAAGTCGAGCTAAAACGTTTTAGCATCTGCGATGTAACATGCAAAAACTATTTACACGCAATTTCTGCAGGGTGTAATCACTGTGAATAATGTGATTACCTGTAAAGAGGCTGTTCAGGCTATAATCTGAGAGTCTGCTATCAGCATCTCCTCTTTCTAATATTGAAGAACTCATACTCATGCTTGCTCTTGATATTCATGAATTAAAAAAAACTTACCAGGGCGGGGTCGAAGCACTGAAAGGTATCGATCTTGCGGTTGATGAAGGTGATTTCTATGCGCTTTTGGGGCCGAATGGCGCGGGGAAATCAACAACGATTGGTATTATCAGTTCACTGGTTAATAAATCGTCTGGTTCGGTAAAAGTGTTTGGCTACGACATTGATACACAGGTAGAACTGGCCAAAGCGCAAATCGGTCTTGTTCCGCAAGAGTTCAATTTCAGCCAGTTTGAAAAAGTAGAACAAATCGTGATCCAACAAGCTGGCTTTTATGGTGTCCCCCGTAAAGTGGCTCAGGATCGTGCGGAAAAATACTTAAAAGAACTCGACCTATGGGATAAACGCGATAAAGCAGCCCGCACCTTATCGGGTGGGATGAAGCGTCGTTTAATGATCGCACGTGCGTTGATGCACGAACCAAAGTTACTGATTCTGGATGAACCAACCGCAGGGGTGGATATTGAGATCCGCCGCTCCATGTGGGCCTTTCTGAAAAAACTGAATGCAGAAGGTGTTACGATCATTCTGACGACTCATTATCTCGAAGAAGCCGAAATGCTATGTCGAAATATTGGCATCATCGATAAAGGTCGGATTGTTGAAAATACCAGTATGTACAGTTTGCTGAATAAACTTCAGGTTGAAACATTTTTACTGGATCTGGATTGTCCAGCGGATCAGGTTCAGCTGGAAGGCTTCAAGCATCATCCATCGGGTCAGCAGACGTTGGAAGTAGAAATACAGAAGACTGACGGATTGAATGGGGTGTTTGAACAATTAAGCCGTCAGCAAGTCAAAGTGCTGAGTATGCGAAATAAAGCGAATCGCCTTGAGGAGTTATTTGTGTCATTAGTTGAAAAAGGGCGCAAAGCATCATGAATGGTATTTATTGGATTGCTTTTAAAAGCCTGGTTAGAAAAGAAATCAATCGTTTTACCCGAATCTGGGTACAAACATTGGTGCCGCCAGCGATCACCATGACACTTTATTTCGTCATTTTCGGAAATCTGATTGGTAGCCGGATCGGCGATATGCATGGCGTGAGTTACATGGAGTTTATCGTTCCTGGCTTAATCATGATGTCCGTGATCACGAACTCTTACTCAAATGTATCGTCATCGTTCTACAGTGCGAAGTTCCAGCGCAATATTGAAGAACTTCTGGTTGCGCCTGTTCCGAATTATTTGATTATTTGGGGGTTTGTCGCGGGTGGTGTTGTGCGTGGCTTATGTGTTGGCGCTATCGTCACAGCCGTATCGCTCTTCTTTGTGCCATTACAAATTCATGACGCGATCAGTATTGTGATCATGCTATTGCTGACAGCCACTCTGTTCTCATTGGGTGGGTTGCTCAATGCTATTTTTGCGAAGAGTTTTGACGATATCAGCATTATCCCAACTTTTGTGCTGACACCATTAACCTATCTGGGTGGGGTATTTTATTCTATCCAGCTGTTGCCACCATTCTGGCAAGGTGTTTCTCATTTCAACCCAATTATTTATATGATTAACGGATTCCGCTACGGCTTTATTGGCATCTCTGATGTACCAATCTGGACATCCTATGTCACCGTCTCGTTGTTTATTTTGGTGTTGTATACAACGTGCTGGTGGCTAGTCAAAAAGGGAACAGGTTTACGTCACTAATAAAAAAGCCTCCGAAAGGAGGCTTTTTTGCGTCTGCATCCGAGAACAGATTAATGTTCAAACATTGCAGAGATAGATTCTTCGTTGCTGATACGGCGGATTGCTTCAGCTAACATCGGAGCCAGCGTCAGAGTTTTCACTTTGCCGATCGCTTTCATCTCTTCAGACAGCGGAATTGAATCAGTGATGATCACTTCATCAATTTTAGATTCAGCGATGTTCTGTGCAGCTAAGCCAGAGAATACTGGGTGAGTTGCGTAAGCAAATACGCGTTTCGCACCACGTTCTTTCAGTGCTTCAGCCGCTTTACACAGCGTGCCGCCAGTATCGATCATATCGTCAACGATGATACAGTCGCGGTTTGCGACATCACCGATCAGATGCATAACCTGAGCAACGTTCGCACGTGGGCGACGTTTGTCGATGATTGCGATATCAGTGTCATCCAGCAGCTTAGCGATTGCACGCGCACGAACAACACCACCGATATCCGGAGAAACAACCACAGGGTCTTCCAGATTACGTGATTTCATGTCTTCCAGCAGAACTGGGCTACCGAATACGTTATCAACAGGAACATCAAAGAACCCCTGAATCTGTTCAGCGTGCAGATCCACCGTCAGAACGCGGTCAACACCCACGCTGGACAGGAAATCAGCAACTACTTTCGCTGTGATTGGTACACGAGATGAACGAACACGGCGGTCTTGGCGTGCATAGCCAAAGTATGGAACCACTGCAGTGATACGGCCTGCTGATGCACGACGCATCGCATCAACCATAACAATCAGTTCCATCAGATTGTCATTAGTAGGCGCACAAGTAGATTGGATGATGAAAACATCGCTACCACGTACATTTTCGTTGATCTGTACGCTAATTTCTCCATCGCTAAAGCGACCTACGGATGCACTGCCGAGTTTAGTAAACAGACGGTCGGCAATCTTTTGCGCTAGTTCCGGTGTGGCGTTACCGGCAAACAGCTTCATGTCAGGCACGGGATTAAACCTCTGGGTTTGTCCAGTTGGGGGTGGAGGCAAGTGTGAAATGTTGCGTTACGCAATATTTTCAGCACAAACCTGTTGCAACACGACGTGAAGGGGTGATAAGTTTTCCCCTCTCGCTACAAAACCTTGTAGTTCAGTCGGTATTTTCATCAGAATATCGCGGGCATGTCTTTCATCTTCAAATTCTCCGAAGACGCAAGCGCCAGTGCCAGTCATTCTTGACGGCGCGTATTCTATCAACCAGCGTAATGCCTTTTCAACCTCGGGGTATAGCTTTTTCACCAGAGGTTCACAATCATTTTGCCATTCTGCCTGCTGAATCGTTGTCCAGCTTCGTTTTGGCGTGTCTCTTTTTAGCATCGGATGCTGAAAAATTTTTGCGGTAGAAACATGACAATCAGGTTTTAAAACAAGATACCACTTGTTTGGGACCTCAATGGGTTGCAGTTTTTCACCGATGCCTTCTGCAAATGCTGCATGACCCCGAACAAAAACCGGAACATCCGCACCTAACTGACGGCCCAACTCAGCCAACTCATCAATTGTCAGTTTGCATTGCCAGAGATGATTCAGTGCAACCAATGTTGTGGCTGCATCTGATGAACCACCACCAATCCCGCCACCCATCGGTAATACTTTTTCAAGATAAATGTCAGCGCCCACCGGTTGTGTTGTGTGTGCTTTCAATAACATTGCTGCCCGGTAAATCAGATTTTGCTCCACGGGCACATCAGCCAATGCTGGTGTAATCGTGATGGTATCGGACAAATTACAGGCAAATCGCAATTGATCGCCATGATCAAGAAAGATAAACAGAGTTTGTAATTCGTGGTAGCCATCAGGACGACGACCATTGATATGCAGAAATAAGTTCAGTTTAGCTGGAGCTGGCCAGCAGATTGTGCTGGTATCTTTCATGGTGTGACAAATTCCCATTCATTGATGGCAAGGCGCAATTCTGTTTGCGGGCCGGTAAAGGTAATTTTTTCCGGCATCATCCAACCGGATACATCCTGATAGCTTTGATAATCCATCTGCCAGTTTTGTGCTTTAATCGATTTCAGTTGTCCATCTGTGCTGATGTCATAATCGCTGTCACCGGGTAATCCTTTGATCCAGACCGGTAATTGGGTCACGGGCATTTGCCAGCCAGTCAGGCGATACACCAATTCTTCAGGCTTGGTACCGTAGTATTGACGTCCTTTATCATCAATGATCAGCACCTGTTGTCCGTTTTTATGCATTTCCATGATCCGGGTGCCGATCACGCTGGACAAATTGAGATCGAAGTCATCCCCGTGTTGCTGCCAGCGAATTCGGGCTGAACCTTTCTTTTCCGGCGTGATAATGGCTAGTTTTCCGGAAATAGACCAATTTGTGATGCTATTGAGTTTTTGTCGCTGCAACCGCCATGAAGCGTTGTCCATCGGTTTTTGTGTCGTGGTACAAGCTGTCAGAATCAATGCACTGAGCAGGAAGAATAATTTTAATAATGTTTTCACTGTGCTCTCCTCGAAAATAGGGCGACAGTATAGGCGTTGCCGCATTGCTTTCAAAGATCAATGCTTTTACGTAAAATAGCCCACTAAATTAGCTGAAGAGTCTACAGACTGATGCAACATCTGTTTGTGCTGGGGGTCAATCATAAGACAGCTTCACTTTCCCTACGTGAACGGGTGGCTTTTGGTCCGGAGCGTATTGATGAAGCTTTGTCTGCGCTGACCTCAGTACCTGGCGTAAAAGAGGGAGTCATTCTCTCAACCTGTAACCGTACTGAACTTTACTGTGCCCTTGATCCAGGCTGCAGTGAGTCGGTTTCGTCCTGGCTTTCCCAGTTTCAGCATCTGCCTGAGGAAGAACTACAGCCTTCGTTGTATCATTTTCAGGATGCAGAAGCGGTAAAACATTTGATGCGAGTATCAGCCGGTCTCGATTCGCT
>QKFI01000334.1 GCA_003251455.1 Tolumonas sp. | reverse complement strand
CGCATCTTGATCCACCCGGATTTGCACATCCAGCTCGTCGCCACCAACAACACCTCCCGGTGGATGCAGCAAATAAAGATGACAAGGCATACCTTCCGGATAAAAAGGCCGTTGAACTGTTAACGGACCATATTGGCGACGATCCGCCAATACGGTTTTATTTCCCCGGTGGGAAAACCCTAATGACAAATGCGCTTGCCATCCGGTTTGAGTCATTGGTGTTAACAGTGGCTGTATCGTCATACCGTCAGATATTCCTTAATCAGCCCTTCGCTCAAATCGACCATATTGCCATCGGCAACACGACGACCACGGTCCAGCAAACAGAAGCGATCACCGACCTTGCGAGCGAATGGTAATTTTTGTTCGACCAGTAACACGGTTAAACCGATATCACGGTTCAATTTCCGAATGATGTCGCCAATCTCACTGACAATGTTCGGCTGAATACCTTCGGTCGGTTCATCCAGAATCAGCAGCTTTGGATCCAGCACCAGTGCGCGTCCAATCGCTAATTGCTGTTGTTGTCCACCAGATAGATCACCGCCTCGACGTTGCTTCATCTCCTGCAATACTGGGAATAATTCATAAATCAAATCTGGAATTTGGCGTTTGCCATCGCGACGTGCAGGTAATCCAATCTTGAGATTTTCTTCGACCGTCAGCAGCGGGAAAATCTGACGACCTTGCGGTACATAACCGATGCCAATTTCTGCACGACGTTCGACTGAAAACTTAGTGATGTCCTGACCATCAAATTCAATTTTGCCGCTTTTTACCGGTAGCTGGCCCATCAACACGTTCAGTAATGTGGTTTTACCAACCCCGTTACGCCCCATCAGACAGAGGCATTCGCCCTGATCGATTTCGACATCTAAATCCCAGAGGGTATGCGATTGTCCGTAAAACTGATTAATACCGGATAACTTCAGCATGCTGATTCCCCCAGATAAACTTCGATGACTTTTGGATCAGCCTGTACCTGGCTCATGGTGCCTTCAGCCAGCACAGAACCTTGGTGTAAAACGGTAACTTTATCGGCGATAGAACGGACAAAATCCATATCGTGTTCAACAACGACAACTGAATGCTTTCCGGCCAGTTGTTTCAGTAGTTCAGCGGTTCGCTCCATTTCCTGATGAGTCATCCCAGCTACTGGTTCATCCACCAGCAGTAATTCAGGTCGCTGCATCAGCAACATGCCGATCTCCAGCCACTGTTTTTGACCATGAGAGAGCACGCCAGCCTGACGGCGACGTTCAGGGACCAAACCGATCAGCAGTAGCGTTTGTTCCAGATAATCGCGATCTTCACCAGAAAGTTTACTGATAAAGGTTTGCCAAACACCTTTATTACCAGCCATCGCAAGTTCGAGGTTTTCTTCAACGGTCAGCGGTTCAAACACAGTCGGTTTTTGGAATTTTCGGCCAATGCCTGCTTCTGCAATCGCCGGTTCATCCAATGCCAGCAGGTTAATATTCTGACCAAACCAGGCGGAGCCTGTATCCGGACGGGTTTTACCGGTGATGACATCCATCATCGTACTTTTCCCTGCACCGTTTGGACCGATAATGCAGCGTAATTCCCCTTTATTGATATAAAGGTTTAGGTTATTCAACGCTTTAAAACCATCAAAACTGACGTTGATATCTTCCAGATACAGGATCACACCATGACGCAAATCGAGTTTTGGTGGTTCTGGCGGCGCCATGCGTTCACGCCAGTAAGTCGGTGTCAGTACCGTTTTCGTTTGTGCAAACAGATTCATCACACCGCCTCCTTGCGATTGAATAAACCAGTGACACCTTTTGGCAGGAATAAGGTCACTAAGACAAAGAGTGCGCCTAATGCATAGAGCCATTGATCCGGTAAAATGCCGGTAAATACAGATTTCGCATAGTTCACAAAAATCGCACCGACAACTGCGCCATAGAGCGTTGCGCGACCACCTACGGCAACCCAAATCACCAGCTCAATCGAGTTCAGCGGTGAGAATTCACCTGGGTTGATAATACCGACCTGCGGTACATATAAAGCACCCGCGACTCCAGCCAACATGGCGGAGAAAACAAATATTGCCAGTTTGAAATATTCAACTCGGTAACCCATAAAACGGGTACGCATTTCGGCATCACGGATCGCAACCGCAACACGACCAAGCTTTGAACCCACAATCACACGGCACACAACATAA
>QKFI01000153.1 GCA_003251455.1 Tolumonas sp. | reverse complement strand
GGGAAAGTTACCTCGCCCTGATGAACAACTGTCATGTTACGCAGGACAACATCTTCAAAATCAAGATTAATGTTGCCATCTTTTTCTTTGCACAGCAGTTTAGACAGATTCACTAAGTTCGTTGCATACAGCTGAGAAGACTGAGTTGGCAAACGGCCTGGCAGGTCAGTGTAACCAATCACTTTCACGCCAGATTCAGTCACGTGCAGTTCACCTGGAACTGTGTACTCACAGTTACCACCAGTCGCAGCAGCTAAGTCTACGATCACAGAACCAGGCTTCATGCTATCGACCATTTCTTTCATGATCAATTTTGGTGCTGGTTTACCTGGAATCAATGCTGTTGTGATAATGATGTCTACTTCTTTCGCTTGTTCAGCGAACAGAGCCATTTCCGCTTTGATAAATTCATCAGACATAACCTTGGCATAGCCGTCTGATGAAGAACCGTCTTCACCGCTGAAATCAAGCTTCAGGAACACACCGCCCATGGATTCGATTTGTTCAGCAACTTCTAAACGCGTATCGAATGCACGTACAATTGCACCCAGTGAGCCCGCTGCACCGATTGCAGCCAGACCTGCAACACCAGCACCAATCACCAGAACTTTCGCTGGCGGTACTTTGCCTGCTGCTGTGATTTGGCCAGTGAAGAAACGACCAAACGCGTGTGCAGCTTCAATCACTGCACGATAACCACCGATGTTGGCCATAGAAGATAGTGCATCCAGTGACTGAGCACGGGAAATACGCGGCACCATGTCCATTGCCATGACGTTGATGTTTTTCTGAGATAATTTTTCTACCAGCTCAGGATTCTGAGCAGGCCAGAGGAAACTGACTAAGGTGGCTCCTTCCTTGATCAATGCAATTTCTTCGTCAGAAGGTGCATTCACCTTGTAAATGAGGTCGGATTGCCAAATATCTTTCGCGGTAGCCGTTGATGCACCTGCAGCAATATAAGCCGCATCATCAAAACTAGCTAATGCACCAGCACCTGACTCGACAATCACATCGAAGCCGAGTTTTTTTAATTGCTCAACGGTGTTCGGGGTTGCCGCAACCCGCGTTTCACCGGCAAGGCTTTCTCTCGGTATACCAATCTGCATGATTTTTCCCTGATAGTGAAAAATGACGCTGCATTATTGCCCACAGCGACCGGTTTATCATTAATAGCAGGCAACAGTGTAGACGCTTTCTTTAACACAAAACGTACCTGCAACTTTATTTTATTTCCGAAGATTGCGTACTCAGTGTACCGGTCACGAGCTGAGACTTTATGCACAATTCCGAAAATAAAGGGGATGATACTCTACCTGCTCTGCTCTTGAAAAAAAATCCAAAAAAGCAGAATAAAGAGAATTATTTATCCCATTAATTGCGATATTTTTCTTGAAATCGCAACATTTGATTATTTTTATCGGTTTGATCGATAAAAACAAAATACCACCCGAAAGTCATTCCTCAGTTGTTACCAGCCAGAAGCAGGCCCTTCCTCGGAGTAACTCCCTGCAAGACGAAAGGTATCGCAACAGTTCGTGAGCCATCATTATGCTGAACCGCGAAATGCAAATGCGGACCTGTGCTGTAACCTGTATTGCCGGAAGCAGCAATGATCTGACCAGCCCTTACTGATTGTCCGGGTTTGACCAAGCCACTATGCGTCTTCAAATGAGCATATAATGTCATAGTTCCATCGGCATGGAGAAGTCGAATGTAGTTTGTTTTTCCACGATCGGCCGGATTTGTGCTATGTCCGTCATAACTATCCCGCATATCCAGTACTGTACCGGATTTTGCAGCCACAATTGGAGTTCCAACCGGCATTCCAATATCAATGGCATAACGGTTTCCCGGAAGATTATGACTGTATGAGCCATTAAACCCTTGCGAAATAGCAAAACTACCGAGAAATGGAACCCGTAACCGAGAATGATCTTCTGATACGGAGCTAGGCGTCCCGACAGAAAACTGAAATGTAAATTCAAGTGAACCAGATCCAAAATAATTAACCTGATCAACAAACAATTCTGTTCTGGCCGGCACAATGATAGGTTTCGATAGATCCTTGTGCGCAATAACACCCTGGTGTTGGTTCATCGATAAGGTCACTGTTACCGGACCATACAGGCTGTTATATAGATAGAGATTGCCCAAGTCAGTACGTCTTAACGTGACTGAATTCGGGTCAGGCTCCCAGATTTCCAATTCAACCGGATTAAATGGCTGTGCACGATTAAGTTCGTCCGTAAAACTCACTACGCCGTTCTTATCAACATAACGATATACCGAACGGGCATTCACACTACTTGTTATCAGCAACAATAAAATACACCACCACGTCACTCTCATGATGCTTCAGCCATTGCGACTTTAGACATCAGGATTGCATCTTCCCGACCATTTTCAGAGTGATAATAAGCTTTTCGGATTCCGGTTTGAGTATATCCAGATTGCTCATATAGTTGTTGTGCAGCAAGATTTGAAGCTCTGACCTCCAGAAACCAAACTGTACAACCAGCATTGGTCGTTGCTGCCAGATAATGCTCCATTAAGCGGTGCCCTAATCCCTGACGACGATATTCAGGTAATACACAGATATTCATCAACGTGCTTTCATCAATGATCTGATCTGCAATATAAAAACCCGCAGGAACTTGGTTCACGAACAGCAAGCCATTTATGTATCGCTCACCGAAGCAAGAAGCGAGTTGAGATTCACGCCAAGGATAAGGATGTGCACGGGTTTCGATTTGATACATAACTGACAACATGGACGGATCAGGTTTGATGATTTCAAAACTCATAACGACAAATCTGCTCCCATACCTGTTTCTTATTACTTTCAATCGACAAGCTATTCAGTGATACGACTTTTCCATTTACAGGTGTTACTAACAGTTTTTCATTTACAAACAACCATGCACCAGAAAGATTGTCTGGTAACTGGCTCATATCTGCCAGACAACAATATTCGGTGATATGCAACACGCGGCATAGATCGTTCCACCAGCGAGGAAGATCTCCAATAATCCATGCCTGAATCTGACCTTGGTGCTCTGCATCATCCCGAGCGTTGATCGCCTCAGGCTTTACTTTTAATTGTTCAGGATGAACCAATTGCCAATCAATCAGCTTCATCCGGCGTAATAACTCTTTTGACACAGTACACTGCCTTTGAGGACTACTTGACCCGTTAGTTTACCCGCAAAGCTATCGCTTACCTACCCAATAAATTCTCTGATATCTCCGGTGAAGAATGATATAAAACAACCTGTTTACTGGTTGCTTATTGCAAACTATGTCACAGTTAGAATGAAATATTTCCATTAATTCCGCGCTGGAGTTTGCGCCATGCAAAACAATAAATCCCTACAGGATCGAATTGGCCGACTGATCGATGCCTTGTCACAGGGACTTTATGAACGTAAAGATGTCATGCGTTTGTGCCTACTGGCAGCGCTGACCGGAGAAAGTGTGTTCATGCTCGGTCCACCGGGTATCGCTAAAAGTTTGATGGCTCGCCGTTTGATTCATGCTTTTCGCGATAGCCGGGCCTTTGAATACCTGATGACCCGTTTCTCTACTCCAGAAGAAGTTTTCGGTCCACTTTCCATTCAGGCATTGAAAGACGATGGACGTTATTTGCGTCTGACTGAAGGCTATCTGCCTGATGCTGACGTCGTTTTTCTTGATGAAATCTGGAAAGCGGGTCCAGCCATTCTGAATACATTATTGACCGTCATTAACGAACATCGATTCCGGAATGGTGAACGGGAAGTCGCCGTACCGATGCGACTTTTAGTAACCGCATCAAACGAGTTGCCACAAAAAGACAGCGGATTAGAAGCTTTATATGACCGAATGCTGCTGCGTATCTGGATGGATAGGATTCAGGATAAGCAAAACTTCAGAGCGATGTTAACCGGACGTCAGGATTCACAATATGATCCGGTCTCGGATAGCCTGAAAATCAGTGATGAAGAATACTATGAATGGCAGGCTGAAATTAATCGGATTGCTTTGCCAGATGGGATCTTTGAACAGCTCTTCCAATTGCGAGAGCAGATTAGCCAGCTCAGTCAGCAGAATACAGAACTAGAAGACTCGATGTATGTGTCTGATCGCCGATGGAAGAAAGCATTGCGACTATTACAAGCCAGTGCTTTCTTCAATGGTCGTCAAAAAATCAACAGTCTGGATCTGCTGTTACTGAAAGATTGTCTCTGGCATGACCTGACCGCGAGAAACCAGATTGATAGCATGTTGCATGATTTTTCCTGTCGTCAGGCATTTGGACAGGATCGGCTGCATTTTGCGCTGAAAAAACTGGAAAGTGATTTACTGCAATACCAGCAGGAGCAGACCAAAATTCTGGGTTGTCGACTGACCCCGGCACACCGGTTATTACGTTCCCGCACGAAAGGCTGGCATCTCGATTTTAAAGCTGCCGGACTCAGTGCTGTGGAAGAAAATTACACCATCATCTTCTTACAAAACGCGAATCTTGACCCGAAAGCACCTGAACGTGAAATCCGTTATGCCACGATCCGTCGTAAGGAACTGATGTTATGGTTACACAAATCAGAACCTGTTCCGGTTCGACTCCATGAAGACCAAAATACAGTCAATCTGCAACTGGATGCGATACCACAAGGGAATGATGGTCATGCAGTCCTCGCTGTTCGTGATAGTGCAAATCGTCCGATCCTGCTGACACTCTCATCGAAGAAAGGTTTACCAGAATGGCAGGAAAAAACCTGGCGTGAAACGCTCGCTCACCTGCAAGGCGAATGGAAAAAAATTCGCGATGAGACCAAGAAACAATATCTGATGTTTACCTCGGAGTGCCCGCATTTATTCCTGAATCAGGATGCTTTGACTGCAATCGAGGAAAGTTTCTTAAGGCTGGATACTGAAACCAAACATTTGCAGTTCAGATTAGAAAGTTTCACTAACAGTCTCAACTCTCTGCTGCAACTTGCCGGGCATAAACCATGATCGATCTGCAAACGCTCTCCGCATTACTATCGATCAGCGAACACCAGATGGTTCAGGATCTGGTGTCTACCGTGATGTCTTCGCCACAAGTTTCTCAATTTCTGCATGAGCATCCGGGATTCTTTAAACACATCCACGAACAGGTTGAAAAATGGAGCCAGACCATTCCGGCACAAATGAAAAGTATCCCTGTTCCGGAGGATCTGCAGCAGGAGTATATTCTCTACCTTGATGCTCAGGGCCTTTCCCCTGAACAGTTCCAGCAAAAAAGCCATCAACTACTCACTGAACTCCAGAATACAAATTTTCACGCAGATGCTCAGCAACTGTTGCTGACTCTCCAACAAGCAAATCCTGCCAATCGTAAGCAACTGTTTATCCATAAATGGAAAGAACATATGGCATCCCGGGTTTTGTCGATTGAAATTGCTTTTGCTGAACAGGAACGTGAGCGTCTGTTACAGGAGTTGGAAGAAAGAATGGAGGTGGCTGGTGAGTTGGATCGGACATTAACGCCACAACACCCCGGTAAGCTCTGGGATTTGACTGAAAACAGATTGATCCAGGGGAACAGCAAACTGTTCCGCCACTACGCAACCTTTCTGGCCAAAAACCCAGCCTTGAAAAAAATTGCCGATGAACTCGGACGGGCAGCACGACAAGATAGTCATCAGGAAGAACATATTATTAAAACTGAAGTTCATGAACTCAAAAACGTGGAACATGAATCAGTACCGGATGATGTTGTCGGTGTACATCAAAGCAATGAGCTAAATCGACTCGTCTCCTCAGAAACGGTGTTACTGACAGAACCAGAGTTAGAAAACGTTTTTTATAAACAATATGCTGAACGTCGGTTATTGAATTATCAATTCAAAGGACAAAGCCGGCAGTTAGACGCGACTATCACAGAGCAGCGGAAATTCAGTGATAAAGAAGATACAAAAGGACCATTCCTCGTCTGTATCGATACATCAGGTTCAATGAGTGGTTATCCGGAAGATTGTGCGAAAGGCTTTTGTTTTGCGTTGTTACAAATTGCCATCGAGGAACAACGCGACTGTGTCATCATGCTGTTTTCAACAGATGTTGTTACTTATGAACTGACTTGCAAGACAGGACTTCAGGAAGCGCTGAACTTTTTAAGCTGTTCTTTCAAAGGTGGAACCGATCTGGAACCCTGCATTCAACAAGTGATGCAATATATGGAGGATAGTCGTTTTACCAATGCGGATGCCGTCGTTTTATCTGATTTTATTGCGCAACGGATCAGCGATACAACCGAACAGCAGGTGCAGCGTATCAAACGTAAGGGAAACCGTTTCAATGCCGTGAGCATGTCTCGCCATGGAAAACCAGCCGTGATGAAAATCTTCGATAACATCTGGCAATTTGATACCAGCTTATCCGGACGGATTCTGAGAAAAGTTCGCTAAGATGCAATCGCTGGTTTAAGTTGGCAGGGGCTGAGGGACTCGAACCCCCAACCATCGGTTTTGGAGACCGCTGTTCTACCAATTCGAACTAAGCCCCTGCAAATTTCGTAGGCGATTATACGGACTGACCTTCAAAGGTAAAGCGATTTTTGTGCCGTTGCGTTCGTTTGGTGATTTTTTAACTAAATAGTTTTGATCTGACTAAAAAAAGCACAAATCTGTTATGTAATTACCCTAAATATAAAGTGTTCTTTCCTTAACAGGCTCATCCCCTTCCTCTATAATCGGCACGCATTATTAGAATGGACACTCACATGACTCAGTTTCGACATCTGACTCAATTCATTTTGCCTCATGACAGTGAAGCAATTGATCTCTCCATTCCTGCTATTTTTATAAAAAACCCCATCATGGGGTTTTTTAATGCGTCTTTTAATTCCGAACGAACGGCTTACGTTCGCCTTCTATCCTGTCTGAGGACATTATAGCCATGGCCAACCCTCTGTATAAAAAACACATCTTGTCTATCGCTAATCTGACGCGTTCAGATCTGGAGTTGGTTGTTGAAACTGCCAGCAGTCTTAAACAACAACCGCGGCATGATTTGCTTCAGCACAAAGTCGTTGCGAGTTGCTTTTTTGAGGCGTCAACCCGTACCCGCTTGTCATTCGAAACAGCAGTTCATCGTTTAGGTGGCTCTGTGATTGGATTTGCCGATGCAGGAAATACCTCATTAGCGAAAAAAGGGGAAACTCTGGCAGACTCGGTACGTGTGATCACCTCATATACTGATGCATTTGTGATTCGTCATCCTCAAGAAGGGGCTGCCCGCCTTTCCGCTGAGTTCTCTTCGGTTCCAGTCATTAACGCCGGTGATGGTTCAAACCAGCATCCAACTCAGACATTGCTCGACTTGTTTACCATTTATGAAACGCAAGGTTCGCTGGATGGTCTGAAAATCGCGTTTGTCGGTGACCTGAAATATGGACGGACCGTCCACTCTCTGGCTCAGGCACTGAGTTTATTTGGTGCTAGATTCTACTTTATCGCACCTGAAGCATTGGCGATGCCAGACTATATTTGTGAAGAATTGCGTGAAAAAGGCATTGAATTCAGCTTCCATGAGACCATAGAGGAAGTCATGCCGGAACTGGACATTCTCTACATGACGCGTGTACAGAAAGAACGTTTTGAAGAGTCTGAATACCGTCATATTGCTGCGAAATTCATTCTGACCGCAGAACAACTCGAAACAGCTAAACCGAATATGAAGATTCTTCATCCACTGCCTCGTGTGGATGAAATTCATACGGATGTTGATGACACACCACATGCTTATTATTTCCAGCAGGCCGGTAATGGCGTTTATGCGCGTCAAGCGCTGCTTGCGCTGGTATTAAATGAAGAAGTTTAAGGAGCAGACCATGTCAGAAAAACAAAAATTACAGGTAGAAGCGATTTGTAATGGTTCTGTGATCGACCATATCCCTGCTGGTCAGGGTATTAAAATCCTTAAGCTGTTTCATTTACAAGATACCAATCAGCGGATCACCGTTGGTCTTAACTTGCCATCTCGTGCTTTGGGTTCGAAAGACCTCATCAAAGTTGAAAACACGCAACTGACTGAAGCACAAGCAAACCAGCTGGCTTTGTTTGCACCACATGCGACAGTCAATATTATTACTGACTTTAAAGTGGTGAAAAAACACAACCTGCAATTACCAGAACAAATTGCCGGTGTCTTTGCATGTCCAAACTCAAATTGCATCAGTCATCGTGAACCAGTTCGTAGTCGGTTTGGCGTCCGTTCTGTTGATGGTGAGGTTCGCTTGAAATGTCACTATTGTGAGAAATCCTTTACCAAAGAGATTGTCGGCGATTCCTTCTAGTCACGAACGCCTGCTTAAGCAGGCGTTTTTATTTCTATAATGAATAACCAATTTCCGCTCTGACTAGCGAAATCACCATCAAACTGTTACATTTTATTAACTTTTATTCGTCTTTTTTCCCATCCCTGCGGGTTCGTGATGCCACCTTTTTTACTGATTATTTTGTTAGCAGGCTTCCCTGCTCTTGCAACAGACATGTATTTGCCTGCATTACCGATGCTCCAGAAAATGTGGGGCCTGTCTCTTGCTCAGGTCAATTTTTCTCTGGTCATATTCTTCATCACGTTTAGTTTCTTTTTACTGGTTTATGGTCCGCTTGCAGACAGATTTGGTAGGAAACCGGTTCTGTATATCGGACTCGTGATTTTTATCACAGGCAGTATTTTCTGTGCATTATCACAATCGATTACCCAACTGGTCATTGCCCGTTTTCTACAAGGTTGCGGCGCAGCTTCCGCATCGTCATTATCGCTCACGCTGTCAAAAGACCTTTATCAAGGCGATAAACAGAAAAAAGTCATGGCCTATATCGGAGTCATCGTCCCGTTAGTCCCGATGATCGCACCCATGCTAGGTAGCTGGGTTATTGAACATTTGTCCTGGCGTATTATCTTTTTTAGTCATGTAACATTAGCTGTGATTTCATTTTTTGGTGTGCTATCACTGAAAGAGCCGTCTATCCAAAAAACTCACGGTGGTATTGGCGCAGTATTAAGACGCTATTGTGTGCTATTCCGAAATCATCCTTACCGGAATCTGACCTTGGTCTTTTCCATTACACCTCTTTGTTTCTATTCTTTTCTCGCTGCTTCCGGCAGCATTTATATGCATGATTACGGACTGTCTTCTCAGTTTTTTGGACTCCTGTTTGGATTTAACGCCATTGGATTGATGTCCGGATCATTCAGTTGTGCTCGTCTAAGTTCACATTACTCTTCGATACAAATCCTGAACTGGTCACTACTAGGCATGTTTATCAGCGGTATCGTGATGCTGTTATGGCACCCGACCGCATGGATTTTTGCATTCAGTATGTTTGGCGTCTCCTATTTTATGGGGATGAGCCGCCCACTCTGTAACCATATGGTCCTCGAACAAGTGAAGACCGATATTGGCGCAGCCTCATCATTACTGACATTTGCTTCCTTCATTTGGGGCTCCATTGGTATGCAAGTCGTTTCCTTCGTACCGGATGCAAAAATTATCTTAATTGGTTGTATGGCACTCATCGGCAGTATTTTGCCTTGGTTTGTCTTGAAACGTTCATCACGCCTTTCTTCCCACTAATTTCAAACAGGAAAAGAGAAAGAGAAAAAAGCTTCCAGCTGGTTCAGCAGTGATGAATAAAATAAAAGAGGCACTAAGCCTCTTTATTTTTTGATGGATGCAAGATAGCGATCTAACCGATTCGCAAACTGTCGTTTGTCCGTCTCACTGAGCGCTGCAGGACCACCACTCTGGATCCCTGACGCACGCATGGTATCCATAAAATCACGAATATTCAGACGAGAACGCACATTTTCGGTCGTCAAGGCTTCTCCTCGCGGCGTGATCACTTCAGCTTGTTTTTGAATGACATCAGCCGCCAGCGGGATATCACTGGTAATCACCAGATCACCTGCAGCGACCTGTTTTACTATTTCGTTGTCCGCAACATCAAAACCTTTTTCAACACGCAGTGTTTTGATAAACCGACTGGCTGGAACCGCAATATTCTGGTTCGCAACAAAGATAAGCGAGGTCTGGGTTCTTTCTGCTGCCCGACATAGAATTGTTTTAATCATGTTCGGACATGCGTCCGCATCCACCCAAATTGCCATCGTTATCTACTCCGCATCATCAATCATGATGCATCTTATTCATTGGACGCCTTATATAACATTCACAGCCTTAACGTGCCAGCTTTCCCAACACATGCATTTCGCAACGTTTACAATCGAACTTCAGCCGGAAAGTTTCTTTACCCATTTTCAACACCAGCGGATCAGGCTTGAAACCAGGCCCATGCTCTTTCGGACACTGTTCAAAGCTATACCGTAAACAATGCTTTGTGATCATAAGTGAAACTTCGTTCGTTTCCTGATTTAACTCATAGGCAGGTGCAACCACGCCTACACCATGCGTTTTGTAAAAGTCAGCAGCCAGTCGGTTATAAACATTTCCCAGATAAGTCAGTTGTTGCTCAGGGAAAACAGCCATCTCATCCCGTGATTTCGTTTGAGGACGTTCATAAGCGAATGCACGAGCTTGTTCGAGCGCTTCAACAGCCATACGACGTAGTTGATTCACCTGAGAAGCCGGAATAAACCATGGTTGCGACCAATTCAAGGTCACATCCGATGCATAAAAAAGCGTATTACCTAATTTCATCAGTTGTTCGGTAACCGTTTGGATCGCTCTTTCCGGTTGACTGGCTGGCTCTTTCGCCAATTCAATCACTGCATCGGCTTGAATGCCTTGTTCATCAATTAAAGTCAGTTTTAATCCCGAAGGATCATCACCGAGCAGCATGGAGACCCGAATTTGTCGTTCTGCTGATTTTTTCTCAAGTAACTTTTCAAACGATTGATCATGATTACGAAATAACTGTGTGCCTGACACCAAGCCTCGGACAGGTTCAGCGAACCAGAGTTTATTGTCTTCAGCCCGATTCACTCGCAGGCCAACGAGTTCATTCTTTTTATTGAAGAAACAGATCCCATCTCCGTTATTGAAATGAACCAGACTGTTTAATTCAATCCATTTGTCCCCTACTCGTTTTACCGAACCAGCTGATTCACCGGTAAATTTAGGCGTTTGGAATGATGTAATTTGCTGTTGGCGCTCATGTAGAAAATAATCCGTACCGCCTCGGTTAAAGGTTTTTTCTGTTTGTGGTGTAAAAGTATATCGGCAGCGCCCTGCCGAAGCCTTTTGCCAGTCAGGGCGGCCGTCCATAATTAGGTCAAGTTTCTGGCGATACCATGCGGTGACATTTTTTACGTATGAGAGATCCTTCAGACGACCTTCAATTTTAAATGAAGTAATGCCCGCATCAGCCAATAACGCAAGGTTATCAGACTGATTCATATCTTTCAGAGAGAGCAGATGTTGATCTTTAGCGATTACTTCACCTTGTTTGTTTTCCAAGGTACATGGCACACGACAGAGTTGGGCACATTCGCCTCGGTTCGCACTGCGTCCAGTCACAGCATGACTGATATAGCACTGACCACTGTAACTGACACACAATGCACCATGAATAAAGAATTCCAGTTCAACATCAGTTTGCAAAGATATCGCTTTGATCTGTTCAAGTGATAATTCGCGGGCCAACACAACCCGAGAGAAACCAACCTGATCGAGAAAACGAACTTTTTCCGGTGTACGGTTATCCAGTTGCGTACTGGCATGTAAGGCAATCGGGGGCAGATCGAGTTTGAGGATACCGAGATCCTGTACGATCAACGCGTCTGCACCTGCGTCATAAAGTTGGTGGATCAGTGTTCGTGCGGATTCAAGCTCGCTATCTTTCAGGATCGTGTTCAGTGCCACCAAGACTTTGGCGTGATAGCGATGTGCATGTTTGACTAACTGTGAAATATCGTCGATGGAATTGCCTGCGGCAGCACGGGCACCAAACGATGGACCACCAATATAGACAGCATCCGCGCCGTGATTGATTGCTTCCATCCCGAATGCCAGATTCTTTGCCGGTGCCAGTAATTCGAGTTTACGCGCCATCGAGTTTTTTCCATCCACGAACAAGGGGCGCGATTATATCAGTGCCTTTTCAAGACAAAACCTAACCGGATCAAACTTCCATCAGCTTTCTCAAAAAGAGAGAAATAAAATACATTTTTGTTGTATTTGGTGGAGAATGTCCGAGTCCCGACAATTATTCTTTAGATAACACATTGATTTAACAGTGATTAGTTCAGGCATTATTTCTGCTTCATCTTTCAATAAAGAGGAGAACCCGCATGACAGAAGTAATTGATCCAGCAAAAATGATTGCCAAGAAAAAACGAATCATCATGGAAGTCGCAGGACAGATCCATGATGTTGTAGAAGAGACATTGTGGCAGGATTATGTCCAACTACCTGAATTAAGTGAAAAACTGATTGCACTGATAGAAGATCTGAAAGCGTTTCAGAAATCACAGGAAGCTTAATCCAGATAATCAACAATCTGTCGCCAGACAGTTAACTTATACGCTTGTGTTTGTGAGGCATTGGCCGGACTGGTCGAAGGTAAACGAATCAATGGTAATCCGTTTAATGCTAAACATGGTTGAACCGAGCGTTTAAAACTACTGGCGGCCTTTTCGCCATTAAAGAAAATCGCACGAATGTTCGGATGTTCCTGTAAAAATGCAGGGAAATCATTTGGCATTTCATTTTTGATGGCGACATCAAGACTTCCCAGCCGATGACACGACTGAAGTACATCCCAGAGTGCGACTCCTGCTGATTTTAAACATTCCGTTCTTTGAAGATAATCGATGGCTATATCAAACCTCAGTATCTCCGCCATCATTGGCCAGAATAAATTCCGTGGATGCGCGTAATACTGCACGGCATCCAGCGACGCTTTTCCCGGCATACTTCCTAGTATCAGGATCTTTGCATCCGGATTCGCAATCGGCGGAAAACTATAAAGACGGGTCATCATAAACTCCAAAAAGAAAGGCCGGATTTCTCCGGCCTTATCAATCAGAGATGGGGGATGAATTACATCATGCCGCCCATGCCACCCATGCCGCCCATGTCAGGCATTGCAGGTGCATCTTTCTTCGGCATATCAGTAATCATACATTCAGTGGTGATCATCAGACCAGCAACAGAAGCAGCGAACTGCAGTGCAGAACGAGTTACTTTGGTTGGATCCAGAATACCCATTTCCAGCATGTCGCCGTAAACTTCAGTTGCAGCGTTGTAACCGAAGTTACCTTCACCAGCACGAACCTGATTTGCAACAACTGATGGCTCTTCACCAGCGTTGTCTACGATCTGACGCAGTGGCGCTTCCATTGCACGCAATGCAACACGGATACCAACGGTTTGATCTTCGTTATCGCCTTTCAGCTCTGTCAGTTTAGAAGCAACACGCACCAGTGCAACACCACCACCAGCTACAACACCTTCTTCAACAGCAGCGCGAGTAGCATGCAGCGCGTCTTCTACACGTGCTTTCTTCTCTTTCATTTCAACTTCAGTGGTTGCACCCACTTTGATCACTGCAACACCGCCAGCCAGTTTCGCTACACGTTCCTGCAGTTTTTCTTTGTCGTAATCTGAAGATGATTCTTCGATCTGCTGACGGATCTGAGCGATACGCGCTTCGATGGTTGCAGCTTCACCAGTACCATCAATGATAGTGGTGTTTTCTTTTGTGATTACAACGCGTTTTGCACGGCCCAGCTCTTCCAGCGTAGCTTTTTCCAGCTCCATACCGATTTCTTCAGAAATCACGGTACCAGCAGTCAGGATAGCGATATCCTGCAGCATTGCTTTACGACGGTCACCGAACCCTGGTGCTTTCACAGCAGCAACTTTCACGATACCACGCATGGTGTTCACAACCAGCGTTGCCAGTGCTTCACCTTCAACATCTTCAGCGATGATAACCAGTGGTTTACCAGCTTTCGCTACGCCTTCCAGTACTGGCAACATTTCGCGGATGTTAGACACTTTCTTGTCAACCAGCAGGATGAATGGATCATCCAGTTCAACAGAAGCTGTATCTGGTTTGTTTACGAAGTATGGAGACAGGTAGCCACGGTCAAATTGCATACCTTCTACAACGTCCAGTTCGTCATGCAGACCCTGACCATCTTCAACAGTAATAACGCCGTCACGACCTACTTTTTCCATTGCTTCTGCAATCAGTTTACCAACGTTTTCGTCAGAGTTTGCAGAGATAGTACCTACCTGAGCGATCGCTTTGGTATCAGCACATGGAACAGACAGTGCTTTCAGCTCTTCAACTGCAGCAACGACAGCTTTGTCGATACCACGTTTCAGATCCATTGGGTTCATGCCAGCAGCAACTGCTTTCAGACCTTCGTTCACGATCGCCTGAGCCAGAACGGTTGCAGTTGTTGTACCGTCACCTGCTGCGTCGTTTGCTTGTGACGCAACTTCTTTTACCATCTGTGCGCCCATGTTTTCGAATTTGTCTTCTAATTCGATTTCTTTCGCAACAGAAACACCATCTTTAGTGATGGTTGGTGCGCCGAATGATTTATCCAGCACAACGTTACGGCCTTTCGGGCCTAAAGTAACTTTTACAGCGTTTGCCAGAACGTTTACACCTTCAAGCATTTTGACACGGGCATCATTACCAAATTTGACGTCTTTTGCTGCCATTTTTAAATTCCTTTCAAACTATTCGGGGGGTAACGAAAATTACTCTTCAACAATCGCCAGAATGTCAGTTTCAGACAGGATCAATACTTCCTGACCGTCCAGCTTCTCAGTTTTTACACCGTAACCTTCGTTAAAAATAACTTTGTCGCCTACTTTGACAGCTAATGGCTTCACATCGCCGTTATCCAGGATTCGACCCGCGCCGACTGCCAGAACTTCACCACGAGTGGATTTCTGTGCAGCAGAACCAGTC
>QKFI01000095.1 GCA_003251455.1 Tolumonas sp. | reverse complement strand
GTTTTGGCGCTGAGTAAATCCACATTCGCGCTTTTCATCATCACATCTGATACCTGAATGCCTTTGGCGATACTGTTTAATTCGACCAATCCGATTGCGTGATACATGGTTATCCTCTGCTGATTGTGATGCTGGTGGGAGACAAGTTTATGACGGTACCGGTAATACTGGCGTGAATACCAACGCTTAGCGCTTCGGCTTTGGGCTGTGCAATGCATTGGCCTACATTCACTTGATCGCCGACATTGACGCATGCTTCAGCCGGGGCGCCGATATGCTGCTGTAGTGGAATAGTCACTTCATCTGGTTGCCAGTTAATTTCAATCAAAGGTGCTTCGTAGTAGAAATCGTCTAACTGTAATCGGGAGACAAGGCGTTTAATGGGCACCATGCGATATTCCGCCATCGGGTCTTCCTCCCTGATTTCTCCCTGATATTTTGCGCCTTGCGCACGGAGTTGTTTTTTCAACATCTGGTTGATGCGCATTGGGGAAATCTCAACAGGGCAGGCATAACTTTCACAGACGCTACATTCCGAGCAGGTGAGTGCTGAAAGCAATATTGACGGTGTTGCGACCTGCTGGTAATTCATGGCTCGAACCAGCAAATGCGGTGGTAATTCGTGGCCAATCACATGACGCGGGCAGAGTTCCGTACATAAGCAGCATTGTTCACACACGGTTTTTGCCATGTTCAGAATGGCATCATCACTGCGTTTACGACGTTGGATGATGAGATGGTCTTCGGGTAAGACCAGTAAACCACCGGTTGTTTTGGTGACTGGTGAATCGAGATCGGTGACCAGTTTTCCCATCATCGGGCCACCATTGATAAATGCCGGATTCGGAATGGTTGCACCACCGGCCAAATCGAGCACTTGTCGCAGGGTGACACCAATGGGAACCGTCAGTGTCATCGGATTCTTTACGGCACCGTTGATCGTCAGCGTGCGATGGGTGACTGCATGATCATCTTCAAGGGCTGCAGCCAGATTCAGCAGGGTTTGTACATTGTTGACGATAACGCCAATGCTGATTGGTAATGCAGCAGGGGGCACGCGACGACCTGTTGCCTGCCAGATGGTGATCACTTCATCGCCTGCTGGGTACACGTCAGTCAGAATATGAATGCGGATGTTGGCTGGTAAGAGCGGGTCGAGAGCTGCAATCGCAGCTTTGTATTTGGCTTTTAAAGCGATGATGCCTTCTTTCGCGCCAGTTGCAGCCATGCCGTACCGGAGGCCCCGCACCAGTTGAGATGCCTGCTGCGCCATCAATTGCTGATCGACTTTCAGCATGGGTTCACATTCGGCGGCATTCACCAGATAGATTTCAGCCTGTGCCTGCAATTTCACGTAGGTAGGGAAACCTGCACCACCGGCGCCGACGATACCTGCATGTCGCACACGTTCCGGAATTTGATCGACTTGAATGGTGGCCAGCGTTTGCTGAATCCGTTGTTCCTGTTCGTTTAACTGATTTTCGCTCATAAAATTGCCTCAACAATCCGCGCGATGTCTTGATCTGCAATCGGACAAGGATTGGTTTTTAAGGTGCTGTCAGCTTGTGTCGCACGAATAATTTCCGACAGACACTCCCGAACCTGTTTTTCGCTAATTTTCAGCGCATGGAGTGTTGTCGGGATCGCAATCTGTTTCTGTAGCTGCCGAATATGATTCAGTAGTTGATGCAGGGCAGCGCTGTTGTCAGCACCTTGTGCGGCAAACTGACAGGCTTTTGCCATGCGGGCATAACGTTTCATGGCTCGCGGATCATGCGTCGCGTTGTATTTGATCACGTGTGGTAGTAACAGGCTGTTGGCTAACCCGTGGGCAATATGGAACTGACCGCCCAACTGATGTGCAATCGCATGATTTAAACCTAATCCGGCCTGACTGAATGCCATGCCAGCCATTGCGGATGCATTGTGCATTTTGCTGCGGGTTTGCAGACATTCACCGCGTACACAGGCCGTTGGTAAATAACGGAATACCAGTTGGACCGCTTTTTCTGCCAGCGCGTCAGTAAAATCACTGGCGCCCTTGGATACATAAGCTTCGAGCGCGTGGGTTAACACATCTATTCCGGTATTAGCGGTAATCGCTGGTGGCACGGTGACAACCAGTGATGGGTCGAGAATGGCGATATCCGGATAGATGCTGTCTTCAAAAATCGGATATTTGATGCCTTTTTCCGGATCACTAATGACGGT
>QKFI01000332.1 GCA_003251455.1 Tolumonas sp. | reverse complement strand
ATCTTCCTGACGTTGAATCGGTAAATAGATTTCAACACGATCACCAGGCTTCAGTTCCGTATCTGGTTTACAGGTTTTCCCGTAAATGCCGATACGATGTACTTTCAGGTCCAAGTCTGGATAGTGTTCAAAAACTGGTGAGGCACGTAAAGCTTGTTCCGCGGTAACAGGTTCTGGTAAATCCAGTTGATACCAGTTCCCTTTCGCACCACGTGCATGAGCGACACTGATTTTCATACGTGACAACCTCCTTGTGCTGCTGACGCATCTACTTTTTCTGCTTTACCTGACAGTGCACGTTTGCCGAGTCTGATAGCCGATAACAACAGGCCCATCATGATGAAACCGCCTGGCGGTAATAGCATCAATAAAAAGCCGTGATATTCAGGGATGACGGTTACTTCCATAAATTTGAAGTGAGGCCCTAACAGTAATGAGGCGCCAGAGAAGAGTTTTCCGCTTCCGACAATTTCACGGCATGCACCCATAATAGTCATCGCCAATGTAAAACCTAAACCAATACCTAAGCCGTCCAGAAATGCCAGTACCGGTGGATTTTTGGTCGCAAAAGATTCTGCACGACCAAGGATGGCACAGTTCACAACAATCAGTGCGATGAATAAACCGAGCACTTTATGTAGATCATGCATCCAGGCATTCATACCCAAGTCAACTAACGTTACTAACGATGCAATCAGTAAGGTAAAGATAGGAATACGGATCTGGTTTGGCACAACACTTCGAATCAGTGACACGATCACGTTTGAGCCAACCAATACTAATGTGGTGACCAACCCCATGCCTAATCCGTTCGTTGCTGTTGATGTCACCGCCATCAACGGACATAACGCCAGCATTTGCGTGAAGATGGCATTGTCTTTCCACAAGCCATCAGTAAAGACGCGTAATTTACTCATGACTGATCTCCTTTGCGATCCAGTAATTCATCCTGATGTTTTTGAAATAAGACAAGCGCTTCATGGACACCTTTTACGACCGCTCTTGGTGTAATGGTTGCGCCGGTAAATGAATCAAATTCACCGCCGTCTTTTTTCACATGCCAGCCTTTTTCATCAGGGTTGTTCAGTGATTTCCCATCAAAACTTAAAACCCAGTTGCTTTTGGTTAAATCAATGTTGTCACCTAAACCAGGGGTTTCTGTGTGGCTCAATACACGAACACCAGTCAGTTCGCCTTTATCGTTGATACCCAACAGTATTTTGATGACACCGGAATAGCCTGTGGTTTCAGCAAACATCGCAACACCTGTTGCGACACTACCTTTACGAGCCCGGAAGAAATGAACAGGCTGACCATCCAGAGTTAAGGTGACTTCTTCCTGACTTGGCATGTTGTCATACAAATCAGATGGTAATACCTGTACCAATTGACGTTGCGTATCTTCAATCGCTCGTGCTGCAATCGCTTCTTTCGTCAGACTGGAGAAAGCTGCAACGGCACCACAAACAAACAGTGCGAAGAAACCGAGCAGAATTGCCTGGTAATACGGTTGTTCGCGAACCGGTAAAGTTGTCGTTGTCATTATTTTTCCTCCGATTTCAGCTTATAACCGTACATACGAGGACGGGTGTATTGTTCAATCAGTGGGGATACGGCATTCATGATCAGAATGGAGAATGCAACCCCTTCCGGGAAGTTCCCAAAGGTACGGATCACCCAAATCAAGAAGCCAGTTCCGGCACCAAAGAGCAATTTCCCGAAATTACTGGTCGGCGTTGAGACCGGATCAGTAGCAATGAAGAACGCGCACATGAGTAAGCCACCACTCGTCAGTTGTGCTAATGGTACGGGTACATGATCAGGGGCAAAGAACCACATGATGGTGCCGGGGATGAGGCAACCTAAGATAGTTGCAACAGGAACATGCCATGTGAATATGTGTTCTTTCATTAACCACAAACCACCCAGCACGAGTAAGATGGCAGATGTTTCACCCAGACTACCAGTTGAGTTACCAAATGCATTTGCCATCCAGTGGAATGCGGTATGACTACCTTCTTTCATGCCACCCAGAGTCGTAGCACTAGTAACACCATCCACGCCCCATCATAGAATGCGCTTGGTACCACCCACTTGGTCATTTCGACGGGGAAAGAAATCAGCAGTACAACGCGAGCCAGCATCGCTGGGTTAAAGAGGTTTTGACCCAAACCACCGTATACTTGTTTGCCAAACAGAATGGCTAACGCAGCACCTAAAGCACCTAACCACAATGGCGCATGAGGCGGCAAACTCATGACCAGAATCAAGGCGGTCAGAATAGCTGCACCATCGTTTAGTTCACCCTGCGTGTTTGGATTGATCTTTTTACAAGCGGCTTCAGCAATTAAAGCGACAACAACCGTGACGACAGTCAGTAACAATGCCGGCATACCAAATTGTAAAATACCCAGCATCAAAGCAGGAAACAGCGCCAGATTTACTTTAAACATCACTTTCTGAATT
>QKFI01000192.1 GCA_003251455.1 Tolumonas sp. | reverse complement strand
CCAATCTGTGCATTCAGATCTTCGCTCAACACCTGTGCCACCTCGTGCAACTGGGCTACTTCCTGAGGTGTACAAACACTCTCCTTACCGTTGTCCAGCGTCTGGCGCACGACTTCTATCTGATTACCCTTCTGTGTGTATTTGGCGATATAACGGAAACGTCCGCGGACAATATCCTGATCCTGAGGTAAAAAATTCACCTTCAGATTATCGGGCAAATGAATCGTTGTTTTTTCCATCACAGAGGCTGGATGACAAACACGTGCCAGCTGACGCATTGGTGCCTCGGTCAGATACAGATAGTCCACCAGATTCACCGGTGCAGCAAAACCGGCAGGAACAGGGAACGCACCATAATGTTTCATCGGCATATTGTTACTCAGATGGTAGTCTGAGCTGATTTGATAAGAGTCGTTTGGCGCATAAGGATCGCTCTTATGCAAAACACCACTGCCCCGTTGCAAACCGAAACGCAAATGCTGTTTCACAAACAGATCTTCACGATGTGGATCAATGCCCAGCACCATTCCGCGTAATGCCAGATTAAACGAGCCAGAAGCGTGGATCTTGGTTTCACCCGTCCATTTACCGGAACTATTCAGGTCAAAATTACTAGAGATCTGCAACGCATCATTCTGTGCTGTCGTCTGCGGAGTGGTTGCCAATGTACCATCTTCGCGTAACACCGGCTTTCCGCTGTCATCAAAAGGCAGAGAACCAAATGGGATCAGCTCCGCCGTCGCATCCAGATAAGTTTTCATCTCAGGTACATATAAGATGGCATGGTTAAAACTGAGGGAATTGGCCACTTTAGCACGGTAAAAACTACGGCCCAGATTAATCAACACCTGCTGACTCGGGATTCCTTTCGCCGCCAACAAGGCCTGCAGTAATGTGGCCTTGTCTTTGCAGTCACCATAGCGGTTTTGCAAGATATCTTCCGCTTTGTGCGGCACGACGCCACCATTACCCAACCAGATGCCCACGTAGCGAATGTTCACTCTCACCCAATCGTAAAGCGCCTTCGCCTGTTCATCACGCTCCGTCTGGCCGGCCGTAATTTCATCCGCTAGTTGACGAATAGCAGGCGTTGGTAACGCCTTATCCACAACGCCAGAATGATAGGCATCTGCCAGTTGTTTCCAATCAGCGAATGAGCTCATGACAATCAATGGCGCATAATCAATGGCAGAAACGTAATCATCACCGTGAACTTGTTTGGCCTGGGGCTGACGATAACTCCAGTAATAATGGCGCATCCCATTTTCTTCTGTCACTTTCGTTGCTTTCCAACCGCGAACATCCAGTTTTAATGCTGGCATGGAAACGGGCTGTGACACCGAAACTTCGGCCAGATCAACCACGACAGACGGGTTCACTGACTCCGTTTCCGTAAAGTGGTTTTTAAAGGCACCTTCCGTTACCTTCAGTTTGGATTGCAACACCACCTGATCGCCCACTTCGACATCGGGATAGGCAAAAGAGCGATATTTGTAATCAGAATATTGTGGCGCCCCCTGTGCAGCCGGATCTTCCTGCGTGAAAATCTTGTCATTACTCACCATCAACTTCCGGCCATCGGCTTTTTGGGTATAAGCATGGATCTCGGTGTACTGCTCCCGTTTGCTGCTGAAACCGAGGCTATTGCTCGCAACCATCTCGACCCCTTCTTTCGTCAGCGGCTGGATGACCTGCTCTTCTGTTTTAGTGTAAGAGCCGTCGGCATTTAACTGATAATTCACCTGTGAATGAACAATCTTCACCAGTGGTGATGTATTGTCCTCTTCCGCGTTTACCACTTGTCCGCAAACAAGCAAACCCACAAAAATGCCGAACTTGTATTTCATGTAGCGATCCTATTACTGCTGGCCTGTCGCTATATTAACCTACTCATTCTTTCATCACTATGCTCATTTTATGAACAAGTATTCAGTCGAACCAATTTAATGTTAATTTAATGCAACTTTGTTAAGTTAATCACAATATGAAACGTGATTTATTCAAGATCTGATGCTACTAAACCCAGTTATCGTAGGTATTTCTGATGCGTAAAGATTTTTTTCAAGATAAAGCCATGAATTACGATCAAAATAAACATCGCGTCAATACCGTTGGCAATATCGCAATAGCAGTGATTGAAACAACAAACCTCGATCCAGATATGCATTTGATGGATTTTGGTTCCGGGACAGGACTATTACTCGAACGAATCGCACCGTTTGTGAAAA
>QKFI01000168.1 GCA_003251455.1 Tolumonas sp. | reverse complement strand
ACCGATTTCCGGCACCGCACCAATCAATCCGATCGATTTCGGTAGTGTTGGATTTAACAACGAAGTCGTCAGCTTAATTGCGCCATCTAAATCTTCGCTAATCACAGAAGCAAATTTTTCATCATCCAGCGCACGGTCAATTGCAACAATTGGCACACCTTTCTGCTGCAACTGTGGATAAAAATCGTTGTAAGGATCCAATACAGAAGAAACTAAAAGCGCATCAATACGACGTGACACCAGCATTTCAGCCAGTGCTTTTTCTGTCTCAGGGTTATCATCGGAACATGTAATAATCAGCTGGAAACCATGTTCCCTGGCGCCGGCTTCCAGAAGCTTGGCAAGACGGGCATAACTGGCGTTTTCCAGGTCCGGTAAAATAAACCCAAACAAGCGGCTACTGCCTAAGCGAAGCGCTGTTGCGGCCTGATCCGGCTTATAGTTGTATTCGTTCACTACGGCCATCACCCGATCGCGGGTTTTGACGCTGATGCGATGTTGTTCAGCCTTGCCATTGATGACATAACTAGCCGTTGTTCGTGACACGCCAGCTAAACGCGCAATCTCTTCTAGCTTCATACGAGTCGTATCCTCCGCCTAACCATGTCATAAATGTGCACCACATCAAATTACTGGTGATTATACATTATACAGTTCTTGAAAATCCAGCTGAAACGATACAGCATATGAACTGAAACGATTAATCTATTTTTTGGCAACCGAGAACTGCAATCTTACTATCCAAAGATGCAGTAAATAGCTCAGAATATGGGTGGGTGAATCGTTTGAGTTATTTGTTCTACTCTAGTATGAGACAACAATAAGACAAAGAGAGGTATACGCCATGCTGACACTGGCGGAACAAGATATCCAACTGGGAGCTAAAGCCGACGACAAGCAAAGTGCAATCCGTATGGTTGCACAGAAGATGGTCGACGCTGGGCTAATTGAAGCACCTTATGTAGATGGGATGCTGCGCCGTGAATCGCAGAATTCAACCTACTTAGGTAATGGTATTGCTATTCCTCACGGTACAACCGATACCCGCGAACAGGTGAAACAAACTGGCGTTCGCGTACTGCATTTCGCAGAAGGTGTCGATTGGGGTGATGGTCAGACGGCTCATGTCGTGATTGGTATCGCAGCTCGTTCTGATGAGCATTTAGGCATTTTACGTCAGTTGACTCGTGTGTTGTCTGACGATTCTGTCGCGGAATATATCAAACACTGCAAGAGTACGAGTGATCTGTCCAAACTATTAAGTGGCCAGAAACCAACACCAACGCTGTTGTTAGATGCAAGCACAGTTCAGTCCAATTCAGCGGCTCAGGATATCGCCGGTCTGCAAGCGTCCGCTTGTGTATTACTTTTCCAAGGTGGCGGAATCAGCGATGCAGCTGTAGATGCAGTACAGAGTGCCTCTCCGGTTCATTTAGGTCAGGGTTTGTGGCTGGCACGTACAAACCAAGGGGTGAAACGTACTGGTGTAGCTCTGGTTCGCGTAGCACAGCCATTCCAGCATGCAGGTAGTGAAGTCAAAGGCTTATTACTGATTGCTGCTCAGGATGCAATGCACAAACCAGTATTAGAGCGTCTGGTTGATATGATCAGCGAAAAGAGCATCGACCAGTTACTGGCTGCTGAAGCAATGAAAGCAGTGAAGTTATTAACCGAAAAACCTGTCGAAGGTTTAGAAGGTATCTTCACAATCACGAATCCACATGGTCTGCACGCTCGTCCAAGCGCAAACCTGGTGAAAACAGCAAAAGAATTTGAAAGTGAAATCTGGGTTGCCAACCTGGATGGTGATGGCAAGACCGTCAACGCAAAAAGCCTGATGAAAATCGTTAGTCTTGGTGTGAAAAGCGGCCATCGGTTGCAATTCGTTGCGAAAGGTGCGGATGCTGAAGAAGCGATCAGCAAAATTGGTCTGGTAATCGCAGAAGGTTTAGGTGAAGGAGCCGGTCATGAGTAAGCCGTTACTGACCGTAACGCTGAACCCAGCACTGGATTTGACTGGTCATCTAGACCAGATCCAGGTTGGCAGCGTTAACGTCGTCAAGTCTGGCTCCCTGCACCCTGCTGGTAAAGGGATCAACGTTGCCCGTGTATTACGTGATTTAGGCGCAGAAGTAGCTGTATCAGGCATCTTAGGCGCAGGAAATCAGCAGGCATTTCGTGATCTGTTTGTCTCTTGTGGTATTGAAGATCACTTCATGGCTGTACCGGGTGATACCCGTATTAACGTCAAACTGGTGGAAGAAAACGGTGAAGTAACTGACCTGAACTTTCCTGGTGTTGCAGTCTCTGAACACGAACGCAAAGAGTTCGAAGCGAATTTGTTACGTCAGGCAGAGCAGCATGAATTTATCGTCGTTGCAGGTAGTCTGCCTCGCGGTATCGATGCTGACGCCTCACGAGATCTAATCGCTAAACTGCAACAAAAAGGCGCTAAAGTACTGTTTGATAGCAGTAAAGCCGCGCTGGAAAAAGGTTTAGAAGCGAAACCATTTTTAATCAAACCAAACGAAGTTGAATTGGCTGAATGGGCTGGTCAACCACTCGATACGGAAGAAGCATTACGTGCACAGGCAGAAAAACTCTGTGCGGAAGGAATTGCGAACGTCGTTATTTCTCGTGGTGCAGATGGCGTGCTCTGGTGTGCTGATGGTGAATGCTGGTCAGCAAAACCACCGCGTATGGAAGTTGTCAGTACCGTTGGTGCTGGTGATTCCATGGTTGCGGGTTTTGCCTGGGGTTTAAGCCAAGGCATGGATAAAGAGCAGATCCTTCGTTTAGCTTCAGCCGTTTCGGCACTGGCTGTTACCCAAGTTGGTGTGGGTGTTCCAAATAAACAGCAGTTAGCCGACGTGAAAAGATTAGATTAAGGAATACGTGTATGAATATTGTAATTGTCACCTCTTGTCCGAGTGGCATTGCCAGCAGTGTTATCGCCGCAGGTCTTCTGGAAAAAGCGGCTGCATCCATGGGCTGGAATGCGATTGTTGAATGCCATAACAACGTTGATCCTGCAAAAGAACTGACTGTTGATGAAATCAGTGCTGCAGAATTGATTGTGGTTGCAGGCAAAAATGTTGATCTGGCGCGTTTCACTGGTAAACGTGTATATCAGGGCGACATCAATGCAGCAATTACGGACACCACCGCATTCTTAAAAACAGCAACTGCAGAAGCGACAGTGAAGTCTGCGGAAACAGTTGTACCTCAGCAAACCCAAGAAAAACCCAAGGTGTCCTCCATGAGCAAACGTATCGTTGCTATTACCGCCTGTCCAACTGGTGTTGCCCATACCTTTATGGCTGCCGAAGCACTGGAAGAAGAGGCAAAAAAACGTGGTTATTGGATCAAAGTCGAAACACGCGGTTCTGTTGGAGCAAAGAACGCGCTGACTGAAGACGAAATCGCGCAAGCTGATGTTGTCATCATCGCGGCTGATATCGAACTGGATCTGTCTCGTTTCGCTGGTAAAAAACTGTACAAAACCAGTACTGGTGCTGCACTGAAGAAAACAGCACAGGAAATTGATAACGCGTTTGCATCAGCAACTGTATATCAAGGTTCTGCTGCAGCTGGTTCAGCCGGTTCAGCTAAATCAGGCAAAGCTGAGCTGCCAGGTGTGTACAAACACTTGATGACCGGTGTATCACACATGCTGCCAATCGTAGTTGCGGGTGGTTTGTGTATCGCACTGTCATTCGTATTCGGCATCACAGCGTTTAAAGAACAAGGCACTATGGCTGCAGCTCTGATGCAAATCGGTGGTGCTTCAGCATTCGCGTTAATGGTTCCTGTCATGGCAGGTTTCATCGCTTACTCAATTGCTGACCGTCCAGGTCTGGCTCCAGGTCTGATCGGCGGTATGCTGGCTAGTTCTATTGGTGCAGGCTTCTTAGGTGGTATCGCAGCTGGTTTCATTGCTGGTTACTCAGCAAAAGCTGTAGCTGACTACATCAGA
>QKFI01000272.1 GCA_003251455.1 Tolumonas sp. | reverse complement strand
GATGCCTGCTCCACAGCCTGAAAAAAGAAACAAGTTTCGTATTAACGGCGATTTTGTTTTTGGTTCATTAGCAAAACTTTCTGCTCTATTTACCCTATTGGCACTGGCAGGCATTATTGTCTCGTTGTTTATCGGGGCATGGCCTGCTATCAAGTTAACCGGACTGAATTTCTTTACTGATAGCAACTGGGATCCGCTCTCTGACGTATTTGGCGGATTTACCATGATCTACGGTACGCTGGTGACATCACTGATTGCTTTAGTGATTGCTGTGCCGGTCAGTTTCGGGATCGCAATTTTCTTAACCGAATTATCCCCCGGTTGGTTAAGACGACCTTTAGTCACAGCCATTGAATTACTCGCTGCAATTCCTTCAATCGTATACGGCATGTGGGGATTGATGGTTTTTTCTCCCTTACTTGCGACGTATGTGCAGCAACCACTACAAAATGTATTTGGTAATGCGCCATTAATTGGTCAACTTTTTCAAGGACCACCAGTTGGGATCGGTATTCTTGCTGCCGGTATTATTCTGGCAATCATGATCATTCCATTCATCACATCCGTCATGCGTGATGTGTTTGTCGTTACACCGCCAATGTTGAAAGAATCTGCATATGGGATCGGCTGTACGACCTGGGAAGTGATGCGTCACATTGTGCTGCCGTATACCAAAGCCGGTGTTATCGGCGGCGTCATGCTGGGGCTTGGTCGTGCGATGGGCGAAACCATGGCCGTGACTTTCATTATTGGGAATACCAGCAGTTTTAATGGTTTTTCTTTGTTTGATCCAGCAAACACGATCACTTCCGTGTTAGCGAATGAATTCGCCGAAGCATCGGTCACACATCAGTCAGCACTGTTCTATTTAGGATTAGTCCTGTTTTTAATCACCTTTATTGTGTTAGCAGCATCGAAATTGTTGTTAGCCCGCTTATCACTCAATGAAGGTCGCAAATCATAATGAATACATCGATCGATGATTTTCGTCATGCACGTTTCAGAAGACGGAAACGCCTGAATTATTTTGCTTTGACCCTCTCTCTGTTAGCGATGGCTTTCGGGATGATGTGGTTGATCTGGATTTTATACTCTGTGCTGCAAATGGGGGCGCAGGGCTTATCAATGACACTGTTCACCGAGATGACACCACCACCCGATGAACAAGGCGGCTTGCTGAATGCTATCTATGGTTCTGTCTTAATGACGTTGGTTGGAACCATGATGGGGACGCCAATCGGGCTGATGGCAGGCGTGTATTTGTCTGAATATGGTGGAAAGTCTGCATTTGCTCGCATCACGCGGTTTATTAATGACATTCTGCTTTCAGCACCATCGATTGTGATTGGTCTGTTTGTGTATGCCATTGTGGTTGCATATACCAAAACATTCTCCGGCTGGGCAGGTTCGATCGCACTTGCTTTAATGGTTATTCCTGTTGTGGTTCGCACAACAGAAGATATGTTGCGTCTGGTTCCGAGTACATTGCGTGAAGCTGCATATGCGTTAGGCACACCAAAATGGCGCGTCATTTCTCAGATTGTACTGCGCTCTGCCAGTTCAGGGGTCTTGACCGGGGTCATGTTGGCTGTCGCGCGCATCTCTGGCGAAACTGCGCCGTTACTGTTTACAGCACTGAATAACCAATTCTGGTCTTCAGGACTTGGTCAACCGATGGCGAGTTTACCGGTCACTATTTATAAATTTGCAATGAGTCCGTATGCCAATTGGCAGTCGTTAGCGTGGGCAGGGGTGTTAATCATTACCTTCGGCGTATTGATGATCAATCTGACGGCTCGTCTTTTTTTCGGCAGAAAGGATTAATTTAAATGACGATGAATGTTATGGCGAAAGATGACGTAATTCGCGTTCGTGACCTGAATTTCTTCTATGGTAAATACCGTGCGCTAAAAAGTATCAATATGGATATTCCGCGTCAGGGTGTGACTGCCTTTATCGGGCCTTCCGGTTGTGGTAAATCAACCTTATTGCGGATCTTCAACCGGATGTATGAGCTGTATCCGGAGCAAAGTGCCGATGGTGAAATTCTGCTGGATGGTCAGAATATTCTGACTGCCAAAGAAGACGTAGCATTGATCCGTGCGAAGGTTGGCATGGTATTCCAGAAGCCGACACCGTTTCCAATGTCCATCTATGACAACATTGCGTTTGGTGTGCGTCTTTATGAAAAATTGACGACCTATGAAATGAATGATCGCGTTGAATGGGCGCTGACTAAAACCGCG
>QKFI01000259.1 GCA_003251455.1 Tolumonas sp. | reverse complement strand
AGACTACTGGCCTGACGGTTTGCTTCATCACAATGGCGTTTAATTTGTTGTGTATTTTTGATCAGGCCTAATAATTCCCGATCCAGTTGTTTAATGCTTTCTTCTTCGAATCGATCTTTGTGAATCAATTGACGCCGGAACAGGTTGATTGATTCAGTTAAAGCTTTTATCTCACTGATATGTTCCCGGTAAGCCAACTTCAGAGACAGCATTTCTTCTGCTTGTAACAAAAGATCATCGAGTTTCGTTGCTGCAACTCGGACGGTATCGTGATGCGACTTTTTAGAATAGGGCGTTTTTGTATCCGCAGGCGGTTCTGAAACGGGGAGGTGAACGGTAGTGATAGCTGGTGAAGCGCGATCCTGAGGAACGACTGACAGTTTAGCCGATTTCGTCAGAATTGGTTCTGGTAATGATGGTCTTGCGTTTTCGACATCAGGTTTTGGTGTAAGCGTTTTTAAATTAACAGACAACGAGTCCAAATGCTGACGGATCCGCATTGTTTCTGATTTAACTTTTAAAGGGGGGGATGCTGGATTTTCACTTTGCAAAATTTCCAGCAAGTTTGATGTTACATCAGATAGGATTGCCAGAATCGACTGTTCCGGTTGTACATTTTGTTCTCTGAGTTTAGCCAGTAAGCTTTCAGCTGATTGGCAGATATGTTCGATCAGAGGTAGGTTTACAATCCGGGCTCCACCCTTCAGACTGTGCGCACATCGGTAAATGACTTCCAAACATGAAGTGAATGCTGATGGCGTGGATTCTATCTGTAAAATGGCCTCATTGATTGAGGCGACATGTTCTTCCGCCTCAATCAGATAAGTTTTACATAGCTGTTCATGTAGTTCCTTATCCATCAGTGACATTAATTCACCTTAAAGCGTTCGATCATGTTCCAGAGTTTTGAACTCATTTCATTCATGGAGCTAGTTGCATCCTCTGCCTGACGCATGCTGACCACAATTTGCTCACTGGCATTTCGGATATTATCCATTGCGATTGCAACCTGATTAATACCGGCTACCTGCTCATTCGTTGAGGCCAGAATCTGTGCCGAAGCTTGTACGGTTCCTGTCGCTCCCTGACCAATAACCTGTATTGCGCTGTCTGTTTCAGAAGATTGCAACACACTATTTTCAACGGTTTTACCACCTTGTTCTGTCGCCATAACTGCAGAACTGATGGCTTTCTGTATATCATTCAGAATTCGTCTGATTTGTTCGGTAGATTCTTTCGATTGCTCCGCCAGACTTCTGACTTCCTGAGCCACAACGGCAAAACCTTTACCATGTTCACCTGCTTTTGCTGCTTCTATTGAAGCATTCACGGGCCAGCAGGTTAGATTGGCTGGCCAAATCACCCACAGAACTGATGATTTCTCCGATCGCGATACTTTGTTCACTGAGGCGTACAATGCTGTCCGCAATAAACGTCATCTGTTCCTTTATTTTGCTCATGCCAGCTAAGGTTTCGTTGACACTCTTCTGGCCATTTTGCGTCATTTGCGCGGTATTCCGTGCTGATTCAGAGACAAAGGCCGATTTTTGATTGACCTGATTTGCAGTGACTTTAATTTCTTCAAGCGTCGTTGAAGTTTCACTGACGGCTGCAGCTGTTTCAGTGGAGCTTGCAGCCAATTGGGAGGTAAGGGCTGCAATCTGTGATGATGAACCGCTAATCATTCGTGCCGCGTCTTTTACGTCTGACACCATCAGTCGCAAATTATCCGTCATCAATGCAAACGAAATACCCAAATTATCCTGATCAGAAAGGGGATCAACCTGAACGGAAAGATCATTTTTTGACAATGATTCAGCGATGTGTGACATGCGATCCAGATAATCATGCATCTGAATAAATGCATCCGTTAGGATACCAATTTCATCGCTTCTTGCTTCTGTTCGGATTGGTTTTTGGCTCAGGTTCCCCTGAGAGATCGTATTCGCGATATCTGCTAAACGGCTTAATGGCGTGCTGATGTTACGTGAGGTGTAATAGGCTGTACCGAACATCAGCAGCAATGTAATTCCGATCCCCCAGATAATTGCATATTGAGCTGAGTGATTATTTTCTGCTAGGATTTCAGTCTGCTGATTTAATTTACTTTTTTCTGTTTTCTCAATGAAGTCTTTTGCATCTTCAACTTTGTTCATCAAGTTGATGCCAACGCCATCATTGATAAGGCGGATATATTCATCAGCCATGCCTTTGTCATACATATCAATACCCATTTCCAGACTGTTCAGTCTGGATGCGAGCATGTTGTCTAGATCCTCTGTCATCTTTTTCAGTTGTTTGTCATCAGACGTCAGCTCTTTCAGTCGAAGCACTGTTGATCGGGTTTCGGCTACTGATGCCCGGTATTGTTTTAGATAGCCCTGACTACCACCCAATAAATAAGAACGCTGTGCTGATTCAGCGGAGAATAAAGATGGTGCCAATGCATTATTCGCGGCAAGGATTTCAAAGGACTTGTTGAGCCCCTTTGTATGCATATCAATTTTGCTGATGTTGTTGTATGTAATTCCGGCCAATACGAAGAAGGCAGCAAGTAAAATACCACCTAGAAATGCCAGTTTTTTAGCAATGGTCCATTTCATGCTGTGCGTCTCTTTTGTTTTATAACACTTCTTCATTTACTCGGATTGCCGGATCGTCCAGCATTCTGAGCGCGTCTAACAAGATTAAATGATCAGCAGTAATACCCTTGAAGTAACGGGTAGCCGTTTCGCTAAGCGTTGGCACTGACTCCTGCAGTTCTTCATGATCGATTTGTGCAACACCGTTAATTTCGTCAACGAGGAGTCCGAACTCCATTTCATCATGGCTCAGAATAATCACCTGCGGTTGCTCACTATATTTACTGACTGAATTTTTTAACAATTTATCCAAATAGAGTAGCGAGATGATTTTTCCTCTCAGATTCATGATCCCTGCCACGAAAGATGGTACACATGGTAATACCGTGATCCTCGGTAAAGGGACAATTTCTTTGATAAACAAAGATTCAAAAGCATATTTTTGATCACCTAGTGTGAAAATAGTGATGTCTCGATCTTCTTTTTTATCAACAAAATAGTTGGTAATTTTTGCCAGCTCTTTTGCTCTTGCATCCAGTATCTGCTTGTTTTTATCCTGCTGCATGCTCATCAACTAATTCTCCATTCGGAATTGCATCAGCATCTCTCGTAACTGACGGGCTGATAGGTTGTCAGAATAGGGAATAGGATCGTCATCCTGAAATAAAGTCAGCGTGCGATAGAGATTATCAAAATGACGTAGCGCTTCTTTGCGTTTACCTGATTTTTGTTCAATGCTGGCTAACGTATAGGTTGCCATCAACATATTTGGTTGCAAAAACAACACGCGCCTCAGCGCTTGTTTTGCCTCATCATAACGTTCCATTTCCTGCAAAATCATGGCGTGTAAATAGTGGGCCTGGATATCCAGCTTTTGCAATTCCAATGCTTGAGTACAATAAGATAAGGCTTGATCGAGTTGACCTTGATCCGCAAGTGTCCGAGCTTTTCTGACGAGATCCTGACTGCTTATTTTTGGCGTTTCTACGTTTGATTCT
>QKFI01000163.1 GCA_003251455.1 Tolumonas sp. | reverse complement strand
TTCTGATAAGCCATTGCCGATTGCCTCTGAAGACATGACGAATGATGCGGATCTCAGTACTGTTGCTTCTGACACTGAATTCGTCAATGTTCCATCACAATTGCTCAATGATGATGACAATAGTGATGATGCAAACGCAGATGCTACAGATAATAAAGACATCTCTAGCTCGCCAGATGATGCGCAAGCAATGTCTTATACCGTCAAAGACGATGATAATCTTTCATACATTTTCAACACGCTGAACTTATCTGCGATTACGCTTCAGAAGTTATTGACGGTCGATATTCAAAGTTCATTAGTCCGTTTAAAACCCGGTCAGAAGTTAACTTTCTTCCTTGATGATAAAAATATCGTACAGAAGCTCTATATTCCGTTAGAACTCAACAAACAAGTCGTTTTTGAACGAGATGGTGATAACTACAAATCCCATATCGCGACCTTAGACGATGATAATGATGATAGTAATGCAACAACTGATAATGCTGATGCGTCAGATTCTGACAATGCACCTCAGCAAAAAGTTGCAGCAAAATCTGATGACAAACCAATCTCAGCAAAAGTTGTTGCGGATAAAGCTGATACAAAAGCAAAATCTGTCGTACCAGCAACACCAGAGAAGAAAGCACCAGCACGCCCTGCAATTCGTCCAACCCGTGTATTAAATGGGAAAATTAATGGCTCATTTGCTGTCAGTGCTCGAAATGCAGGCTTGAGTGCCGGCCATATTCATCAGGTTTCTCGTATGTTTCAGGGTCGAATTGATTTCAGACGTGACCTGAAGAAAGGTGATACGTTTAAAGTCTTGTTTGATCGAAATGCCATTGCCGGTAAAGCGGATAGCAGTGCACGTGTACTTGCCGTGATGTTCAATCTCAAAGGCAAAAATTATTCTGCATTCCGGAGCAGTGAAGATAACCAGTTCTACGATGGCGAAGGGAATAGTTTATCGGCGACCCAAAGCGGTAAATTCCTACGGTTCCCGATCCCATCCTCGACCCGTGTCAGCTCTAGCTTCAATCCTCACCGCCGTAACCCGGTAACCGGCAGAGTCATGTCGCATAATGGTACTGACTTCTCTGTCCATGTTGGAACGCCTGTAGAAGCGACTGGTGATGCAGTTGTCATGAAGGCCAGCCGTCATCCGGATATGGGAAACTACATCGTGTTACGCCACAGCGGTCGTTACAGTTCCGTCTATATGCACCTGAGTAAGCTCATGGTGAAGCCTGGTCAGAAAATCAAAATGGGTCAGGTGATCGGTTTATCCGGTAACACAGGACGCTCTACCGGTCCTCATCTGCATTATGAATTCCATGTCAACAATACACCGGTTGATCCGATGCGTGTTGACTTACCAATGAATGAGCCAATGAAAAACAAAGCACGTCGTAGTCTGGTTGCAAAAATTCAGGAATACAAACGCTTGTTAAATGCCAATTCATAACTCAAGTTTTGCATATAAAAAATCCCGGATTCTCCGGGATTTTTTATTTCTGCCACTCAGACATGATATTTCGGTGAGTACTCATGAACTGCATTGATGAACGTTGAAACGCGGTCTGGATTCACTTCTGGTGTAATGCCATGCCCAAGGTTAAAGACATGTCCTGAGCCTTGACCAAACTCTCCCAGAATACGCGCGACATTTTCCCGGATCACTTCATCAGAGGCATATAAAACCGCAGGGTCCATATTCCCCTGTAAAGCGACCTGATGGCCAACCCGTTGACGAGCATCAGAGAGATTAACAGTCCAGTCCAAACCAATTGCATCACAACCAGTTGCAGCAATCGCCTCAAGCCATTGTCCACCACCTTTGGTAAATAAAGTGACAGGAATTTGTTTACCCTGATACTGCCGATGGATGCCTTCCACAATACGAGCCATATACTGCAGAGAAAAGTCGAGATAACACTGATGCGCTAATACCCCGCCCCAAGTGTCAAATATCATGATGGCATCAGCACCCGCTTCAATCTGCGCATTCACGTATTGTGTGACACTGGTAGCCAGTTTTTCCAGCAATCCATGCAAGACCGTCGGATCGGTATACATCATTTGTTTGATTCGGGAGAATTGCTTACTGCTTCCCCCCTCCACCATATAGGTCGCCAGCGTCCATGGGCTGCCAGAAAAACCAATCAATGGAACGGATTGATGCAATTCTCGTTTAATGGTTCTGACAGCATCCATGACATACCGCAACTCCGACTCCGGATCAGGGATTGGCAGGTGTGTCACATCACGCTGATTTGCAATTGTTTTCGCAAATTTTGGACCTTCACCCGTACCGAAAGAAAGCCCCAGTCCCATCGCATCAGGGATTGTTAAAATATCAGAGAATAGAATAGCGGCGTCTAATGCATAACGGCGTAATGGTTGTAGCGTCACCTCGCACGCCAATTCAGGATTCTGACATAAAGCCATGAAATCCCCGGCTTTTGTTCGCGTTTCACGATACTCAGGCAGATAACGCCCAGCCTGACGCATCATCCAAACAGGTGTTGAATCAACAGGTTGCCGCAGTAAAGCGCGTAAATAGCGATCGTTTTTTAGTGTTTGCATCATAACGTCAACAAAGAAAGAATGAGATTAGTTTAACATTCTCCCTTTTTACATGCTGCTAACAATCACAAAACAGCATAAAGACACACACGTTTGCCCCTAGAAAAGAGACATGGTTAACATATGTAAACATATTTCATATGTCCTTTTTACGAAAAACAGGACAATGGAATCCGTAAGACACTAATCCCCCGGATTAAGGAGGACACTATGCTGGTATTACTGGATAAAGTACGCCAACAAGTCAAAGGAAGACAGCCAGCCGTAGATGCCTGGCTCAATGTGCGTCGTGAACTGCTTGTTGAATATATGGAATTAGCGGGTTTACGTCCCCCATTCAAGAAAGTCTTACCCTCACGCGAAGCATTATCTGATTTTTGTGATCATCTGATAGATTACATCTCTGCCGGCCATTTCGAGATTTATGAAATACTGATCGAAGCATATGAAAAAGCAGATAACCGGCACTTAATGCTCTCCAATAAAATTATCGATCGGATTCAGGATACAACCGAAGCCATCCTTGATTTTAATGAGCGTTATAGCAATATCGCTGATGAAGAGATGCCCGATTTAGATGAAGATCTGAGCCAATTAGGACTCATCCTGGAAGAACGATTTAAATGGGAGGATAAATTAGTGCTGGTATTAGATGTATTGAGTGTTGATAAGACATCTGAAGACTCAAACATCACAGCTTCATAATTTATGCATCTGCGATCAGGTTTCCGGGTTCCTGATCATGAAGGAACACTGCCGCTTTTTCTGGGTCGGGTATTCATCGCACGCAAAACTGATGCAAGGAGAGAACTTCTGCAACGTTGAATCGAACTAAATGCAGGTGATCCCGAATTGTTAAAACGTGAGCTGGCTCATTTGCTGGAAAATCACCCAGCTCACGATGAATCAATAACGTCAGAGTAATTCGATCACTTCCTGTAAATTCGTAACCGGCATCACCTTCATGTCGGTTATTGGATTTTTTGGCATATTTGCTTTAGGAATAATTGCCTGACGGAATCCGTGTTTTACCGCTTCAATTAACCGCTCCTGCCCGGATGGAACTGGTCTTATTTCTCCAGACAAGCCAACTTCACCAAAGACGATCAGATCTTTTGCCAAGGGTCTGTCCCGGAAACTGGAAACCATTGCAGCAATAAGCGCAAGATCCGCACTGGTTTCTTCAACCTTCACGCCGCCAACCACATTGATAAAAACATCCTGATCTGACATTTGAATGCCACCGTGACGGTGTAATACAGCCAACAGCATCGCAAGCCGGTTATGTTCCGCACCCACAGCCAATCGACGAGGATTGGCTAATTGTGAATAATCCACTAGCGCCTGTAACTCAACAAGCAAGGGGCGCGTTCCTTCCCAAATGACCATGACCACAGAGCCAGGGCTTTCGCTTTCCCCCCGATTCAGGAAGATAGCAGAAGGGTTATTTACTTCTTTCATTCCCTGCGCGGTCATGGCAAACACGCCCAGTTCGTTAATCGCACCAAAGCGGTTTTTCTGGCAACGTAATGTCCGAAAGCGAGAGTCTCCATCGCCTTCGAGCAGAATCGAGCAATCGACGCAATGCTCTAATACTTTAGGTCCGGCTAATGTGCCGTCTTTAGTGACATGACCAACCATAAAAATGGCGATTTGATTTTGTTTCGCAAATCGGGTCAGCGTTGCTGCGCTTTCCCTGACCTGAGAGACAGATCCGGGTGCGGAGCTGACATCCGCAACATGCATTACCTGAATCGAATCGATAACCATGACGGCAGGTTTTTCCTGCATCGCCAGATTGCAAATTTGCTCAACACCGGTTTCTGCCAGCAACCGCAGTTTATCGTTTGGCAGCCCTAACCGATTCGCACGCATCGCAACCTGCTGCAGTGATTCTTCGCCGGTAATATAAAGAACTGGCATCCGTTCAGCTAAGGAACACATGGTTTGCAGTAACAAGGTACTTTTACCCGCCCCCGGATGACCACCAATCAACATGGCTGAACCCGGCACGATGCCACCACCTAAAACGCGATCCAACTCTTTGAATCCTGAGTGAATGCGAGGAATTTCCGCTAAAGAGACCTCCGCCATGGTCTGCACGCGGCTTGTCAGCTCACCTGCATAACCCGTTCTGGCGGTACGTGTATTTGTGGTTGTCGGTGCAAGGCGGATCTCGGTAATTGTATTCCAAGCCTTACATTCGCCGCATTGGCCTTGCCATCGCACAAACTCCGCGCCACACTCATTACATACATAAGCGGTCTTGGCTTTTGCCATTGTCTTTCCTTTAAAATTATTGGCATTGATGTCGATGATTGATAATCATAACAAGAAACAGCAATGGAGTGGCGACTCATGGATTCTTCTCTGGACTCTGTATTAATCGATCAATTGCAGCCTTTATATACAGAACCAGATTTCGATATGCTATTTGAACGTTTAACATTGAATGAGACCAAAAGCACACGATTCCTGCTGAAAATGGAATTGAACCGATTATGGTCCCCTTGTATCCGAATTATGGATATGCGTTCGCGTGGTTATCCTTGTACTGCAATCCTGCATCAGGGAATTCAGCATTTTCTCGGCGAACATGACAGAGAAACGTTTGAAACTGCATTGGCTCATTATAAAGATCGTTACACCGTTGGTGTTTATGAAACGGTGATTGCAAATGCCACTCAAAGAAACACTAATTTCAGACAAACCCAACCAACCAAAAACTTAAATCGCCTGAAAATAAGAACGATCCGGTTTGGGGGATATCAGCAAGGTTTCGAACAATTCTATTTACCTCGATTAAACGGGCTTCCGTTATTTTTTTCGCATACTGACAAGGTAAAACTGGAATATGTTCTAAAAACAGAAAACAACCAAACTGAAATTGAATATTGGCGTAACGATAAAAATGAAGAACTGCTTTCAGGTTTATTTCATCATGCACGAATGACCCGACTGATCAATGCATTACCAGAACGGCATTCAACACTTATTTATTGTTTTACGCACACGATTAAAGGGAACATCTATTTCTTTTCCGCAACGGAACAGGAGTTGGAAGATAAAGACCTTAAAGCATTATTCTTTTCCGTTGGTAGTAAACGTCCAAGCTGGCGCATCTATAAACTCGATTTGGCTTTTACTGATGAAAAACTGGATCTGGAAAATCTGATCGATACAACTATCAGTAATCCGAAATATCGGCAGGAATTAATTCATGCGTTACAGAAAATAAAATATCTGGGTCAGTTGACCCCCATCAATACAGAATTACAGCTCACTGAATATTTAGAAATTAAATCACCGGAAACTGATGCCAACTTATTGAGATGTTTTGGGCATGCGACCAGTGTTGATCCGTTCCAAATCGAAGCATTACATTACATCCAGCTAAGACGTGAGCCACGTTATATACACAAAACACCAGTACATATCGAAACAAAAGCGCAAGCTGTAACTGGGTGGACTCGAGATATCTCTACAATGGGAATGCAGATTGAACTGGAAACACCGTTAATCTGTAATAAAAATGAAAACATCTCAATCAGCCTGCCAAAATTACAAGATTTGACCAAAGAAATGGACCTCTCAGTCCTTCCGTATCGTGTCGTTCACGCCAATAACATGCGAACCGTTTTACATTTAGCGATCACTGGTGACGAGGAAAAGCATATTGGACGGAAATTCTTCCAGCTGCTGATTAAACAGAACCACCAGAACCTGACAACAACGCCAGAACAGCAACATCAAAGAGGATTAGCGAATAGTCTGCGTAATCTGTTTGCCACCCAGAAATTCAATTATGCATTATTCATTGATAAGCATTACGCCACCAATTTAGGCATGATAGGGATTGGGAAACATCCACAATCATTAGACCATTTGTTACTGAACGAATCGCAAACAGAAGCAAACCTGCAGCCCTTATTCAATAATGAGATGTTCAAAAAGGCTTTGATGAACCCATTAAATCAGACTAAACGAGAATATCGTCCGTTTGTCGTTGAGCTGAATATCGCAAAAATTAGAACATCCGATGTGAATGTCCATTATGAAATAAAATTAGATGAAGAATGGCCCTCTGTTGAGGAAAAAAGAGCCTTCATCAAGAGGTCTCGACACAATGGCGAGTTTTATTCGGTTCAGCTCCATATTTCCAAAACAGGGCGACCAGATATGGAGTTTCTTGCAAAAGAACTGGATGCCATCGCGAAATACGCTATTCATAAAGCGAAGAAGCTGGAAGAACAGCTATGGAACGTAAAAGGCGTGTGCGACATCATTGACACGACGGAAGCAACCTTATCCCGCTATCATCTAATGACACAGAGATAAAAAAACCGGCAATGCCGGTTTTTTCTAACAGTTCAAAGACTAAACACCAGCGATGATATCGCCGGCTTTTAATAAACAAACAATCGCTTCAAGATTCATATGGCGAATCGCAACTTGTGCTTGTTCCCGTACGATTGGTTTGGCATGGATCGCAACACCTAAAGCCGCTGATTTCAGCATTGGCAGATCATTCGCACCATCACCAATCGCGACCGTTTGTGATGCAGCAACCTGATAACGCGCAGTTAATTCAGCCAAGGTTTCTTTTTTAACTTGAGAATCAACAATACGACCGATCACTTTACCTGTTAGATGGTCGCCTTCGATTCCCAGTACATTCGATTCAATATGATCAAGACCCAGATCACGCTGTAATACGCCAGCAAAATGAGTAAAACCACCAGAAGCAATCGCCACTTTCCAACCTGCAGCTTTCGCTGTGGACACCAAATCAGTCAGTCCTGGCATAAGAGGAATATTCGCTGCGACTTGATCCAGAATACTCACCGGCGCATCTTTCAGTAAGGCAACACGGTTTCTTAAACTTTCAGAAAATTCCAGTTTGCCCTGCATTGCTGCGGCCGTAACAGCAGCAACCTGCTCGCCAACACCAGCCAGACGAGCGATCTCATCAATACACTCGATTTGAATAGCGGTCGAGTCCATGTCCATCAGAATCAATCCCGGTTCTTGCAAACGAGGAAGTTCTGCAACATGCGCAGCATCAATCGACCAATCCTGCACTTTTAACCATTGGGTCAAATCATAGGAGTGTGCAGACGTGCCAATCACCAGTGTCCAGACGTTATCGACTGCGAACGGCATAAACGCTACGGTTTCCATCCCCATCGTCCAGACTTGTCTCATGGTCTGCGCGACATGTTCTGGCGCTAAACCGGAGCCCATCAGTACCACATATGCCTGGCAGTTTGGTTTTTCAACAACGTGACTGCCGCTTTCGTTAAAAGCAAGTACACCTGATTGAGGGAAATGAACCAGCCAGTCGGCAATTTGTTCTGGTAATGCAGAAATTGGCATCTTGATAGACTCCATGTCAGGAAAAAAGCGGTCGACAGCGTAGCCGATCGCTTTTCATTGAGGCAAGTGTTATCTGAAATGATTACGCTAAGAGCACCGATTCCAGCGCAATTTTCATCATGTCATTGAAGGTATTCTGACGTTCTTCCGAGGTGGTTTGCTCACCAGACTTGATATGATCGGATACCGTACAAATCGCCAGTGCTTTCGCTCCATACTCAGCGGCCACACCATAAATACCCGCAGCTTCCATCTCTACACCCAAAATGCCGTATTTATCCATAACATCGAACATATGCGGATCTGGCGTATAAAATAAATCAGCAGAGAACAGATTCCCGACTTTCACGGGTAAACCCAGTGTCTCTGCAGCTGACACTGCATTGCGCAATAAGCCGAAATCGGCAATCGCAGCAAAATCGTGGTCTTTGAAACGCATACGATTCACTTTCGAATCCGTACAAGCACCCATCCCGATAATCACATCACGCACTTTGACATCAGCACGAACCGCGCCACAGGAGCCGATACGAATAATGTTTTTGACACCATATTCGGTAATGAGCTCTTTGGTATAAATAGAGCAGGATGGAATACCCATACCGTGCCCCATCACAGAAACACGTTGTCCTTTGTAAAATCCGGTGTAGCCAAACATGTTACGAACATCGGTCACCAGTTCGGCATTTTCAGTTCGGCATTTTCGAGATAGGTTTCCGCTATATATTTTGCTCGTAAGGGATCGCCCGGCATTAAAACTGTCTCAGCAAACGCCCCGTCTTTCGCATTAATGTGTGGTGTCGCCATTTTTATTCCTTCTTCTTAAAAAATTGAACGGCTGGATCTGATTAATTCGGTAAACAATTCACGCCATATTCCAGCGCCGGTAAATCATGATATGCAGCGATAGTCTGTCCGATATCCGCAAACGTTGCTCGTAACCCCAGACTTTGCGGCACCACCGTATCCCCGTAGAAAATAACAGGAACATGCTCACGAGTATGATCGGTACCCGTCCAAATCGGGTCACATCCATGGTCTGCTGTGATCACAACACGAT
>QKFI01000031.1 GCA_003251455.1 Tolumonas sp. | reverse complement strand
AGGGGTTCATTTCCGTAATCCGATCAATGGTGAAAAAATCTTCTTATCACCAGAAAAATCGATGGAAATTCAGAATGACCTTGGTTCCGATGTTGTCATGATTTTTGACGAATGTACGCCATATCCTGCTTCGCATGAAGTTGCAAAAAAATCGATGGAAATGTCTCTGCGTTGGGCGCGTCGTTCACGTCAGCGGTTTGATGAGCTCGGCAATAAAAATGCGCTGTTCGGGATTATCCAGGGGAGTGTATATGAAGACTTACGTGACATCTCTTTAGAAGGGCTGCTGGATATCGGTTTTGATGGATATGCAGTGGGTGGTCTGGCCGTTGGTGAACCTAAAGAAGATATGCATCGGATTCTGAAACATGTATGTCCGCAAATTCCAGAAGACAAACCACGTTATCTGATGGGGGTTGGTAAACCTGAAGATCTGGTTGAAGGCGTTCGTCGTGGGATAGATATGTTCGATTGTGTGATGCCGACCCGCAATGCGCGCAACGGTCACTTGTTTACAACGAACGGTGTCGTCAAAATCCGGTGTCGTCAAAATCCGCAATGCAAAACATAAGGATGATACAACCACATTAGATGCTGAATGTGATTGTTATACCTGCAAAAATTATACGAAGTCCTATTTGCACCATTTAGATCGTTGCAATGAGATGTTAGGCGCTCGTCTGAATACCATTCATAACCTGCGTTATTACCAACGTCTCATGCAAGGTTTGCGGGATGCCATAGATGCAGGTACATTAGATGCCTTTGTGGCAGACTTTTATCAGCGCCAGGGCAAAGAAGTGCCTGAGTTGGATTAAAAATAGTCGTTTTAACTAATAACGAGGAAATAACATGAGTCTTTTGGCTAAAGCCTATGCGGCTGACGGTGCGTCATCTGTTGCTGGTGGTATTGAACAGATCGCTATCGTTGGTATTTTTCTGCTGTTTTTCTATTTCTTTATTTTCCGCCCACAATCAAAACGTGCGAAAGAACAGAAAAACCTGATGAGTTCACTGGCGAAAGGTGAAGAAGTTTTAACTTCTGGTGGATTAGTCGGCAAGATTGCCAAAATCAGTGCTGATAGTGACTATATTCTGTTGGCTCTGAACGATCAGACTAACATCACAATCAAAAAAGATTACGTTGTAGCTGTTCTGCCTAAAGGTTCAATTCAGTCTCTGTAATTTCACTTTCCTGGGAGTCACACCGTGTTAAATCGGTATCCTCTGTGGAAGTATCTGATGGTGGCCTTCGTGGTCATCATCGGTACGTTATATTCCGCACCTAATCTCTATGGTGAAGATCCAGCCTTACAGGTTTCTGCAATCCGTGGTCATGATATTGCTGTTAGCACTCTGGACGACGTTAAGAAAACCTTGGATGACGCCAAAATTTCTATAAAAAAAGCGGTTCTGGAAAATAATCAGATCCTTGTTCGTTTTAATAACACAGAAGATCAGCTGAAAGCGAAAGAGCTGGTATCTCAAGCACTGGGCGAGAAATTTGTCACGGCGTTAAACCTTGCGCCATCAACCCCTGCATGGTTAACCGAAATCGGTGCAGGCCCACTGAAATTAGGTCTCGATTTACGTGGTGGTGTTCACTTCCTCATGGAAGTGGATATGCAAGAGGCGTTAAATAAAGCGCAAGAGCAGTTAGTTCAGGATTTTCGTACTGAATTACGTGATGAAAGTATCCGTTATGCAGGCGTACGTCGTTCAGGTAGCGATGTAGTGGTTGCATTCCGTGATCCAGATACCCAAATCAAAGGCCTTACACAACTACGTAAACGCCATGCAGATTTAACTTTTACTGATTATGAAGAGAAAGGTCAGTATTGGGTTAAAGCTTCCATGTCAGAGCAGAAAATGAAGGCTGTGACAGAAGATGCGCTGGAGCAGAATATTACGATTATTCGTAATCGTGTGAACGAATTAGGTGTTGCTGAACCGCTTGTTCAAAGGCAAGGTGCAAACCGCATTGTTGTTGAATTGCCTGGTATTCAGGATACAGCTCGCGCGAAAGAAATTTTAGGTGCGACTGCAACGCTTGAATTCCGTCTGGTTGACCAGAATGCAGATCCGACAGCGGCAGCAAAAGGTCAGGTTCCTGCAAACTCACAACTTTTCTACGATCGTGAAGGTCGTCCGGTTGTGCTGCAAAAACGCGTGATCCTGACTGGTGACCATATCACTGGTTCACAATCAAGTTCAGATGAGTATGGTCGGCCACAAGTCAGCATTAAGTTGGATGGTGTCGGCGGTAATCGCATGTCGACAGAAACCAAAGACAACATCGGTAAAGCGATGGCTTCAGTTTATATTGAATATAAACCTGTTGGCGAACCGGATGCTGAAGGTAAACGTAAAATTGAACGTCATGAAGAAGTCATCAACGTTGCGACCATTCAGTCTCGTTTAGGCAGTGATTTCCGTATAACGGGGATTGATAGCGTACAGGAAGCGCACAACTTATCACTGTTACTGCGCTCTGGTGCATTAACCGCACCGATCCAGATTGTTGAAGAACGAACCATTGGTCCAAGCATGGGTCAGGAAAATATCGACAGTGGCTTGTCTGCCTTGGGTGCCGGCACGTTGATTCTCGTTATCTTCATGGTTATCTACTACAAGCTGTTTGGTGTGGTTGCTGATCTGGCGCTGGTATTCAACGTTGTCTTGCTTGTTGGGGTGATGTCAATGATCCCAGGGGCGACAATGACCCTGCCAGGCATCGCAGGTATCGTGTTAACGCTGGGTATGGCTGTCGATGCGAACGTACTGATCTATGAGCGTATTCGTGAAGAATTACGAGCGGGACGCGGCGTTCAACA
>QKFI01000003.1 GCA_003251455.1 Tolumonas sp. | reverse complement strand
CGATCAGTTTTTCATCAGAAACAAATGCGGCTGGTTGTTGCGGTAATTGTCCTGGTTCGTAACCAAACGCGGTCACGTTTACATCATGATGACGCACCTCATCTGAAATCACGACATCACCAACGCGTAATGCCTGATCAAAACCACCGGCAGAACCTGTATTGATGACACAGTCAGGCGCGAAACGATCCAGAAGTAATACGGTTGCAATACTTGCTGCAACTTTACCGATACCGGAACGTGTCAGAATCACATCATGTCCGGCCAGTTTGCCTTGATAAAACTCGCATCCACCAATACTGCTGGTTTCACATTCTGTCAGTTGTTCACGCAGAATGGCCACTTCCTGCTCCATTGCGCCGATAATGCCTATTTTCATGTTTACCTCAATCTGGTGGCAAAAAAGTTGTTCATCAGAACTTCTTCGATCATAGCAATAACCAACTGACGTGACGAGAGGAAGACTCATGCAACTTGAGGGGGATTCCCCTACAATATGCGTGCTTTAAAGAGGGGAAGTTATGCAAATCCATCATCTGGTGAACACATTCGGGCAAGATCTTTTACGTCGGTATGGCGAGAAGATCCACAAACTTACATTACATGGTTCATTCACGTGCCCGAATCGGGACGGCACGCTTGGTAAGGGAGGGTGTACCTTTTGTAATGTGGCTTCATTTGCCGATGAGTCTTCACAACAGTTATCTATTCAGGAACAACTGGCTGCCAGAAAAGATGAGATTGCCCGTGCACGTAAATATCTGTCTTATTTTCAGGCGTATACCAGCACTTATGCAGAAGTCTCTTACCTGAAAAGTATGTATGAGGAAGCCTTACAGGTGGCCAATATCGTCGGACTCTGTGTCGGAACTCGTCCAGACTGCGTACCTGATGCAGTCTTTGATCTATTAGCCGGATATCAGCAACAAGGATATGAAGTCTGGCTGGAATTAGGTTTGCAAAGTGCCAACCCTGCTACTTTAAAACGAATCAACCGGGGTCATGATTATCAAGCCTATGAAACTGCGACGTTGAAAGCACGTGAAAGAGGTTTAAAAGTATGTACACATTTAATTATCGGCTTACCCGGTGAAGATAAGCAGGATTGTCTGAACACACTCAATCAGGTGGTTCAAACCGGAACTGATGGCATCAAGCTACATCCGCTTCATGTTGTGGCAGGCAGTACAATGGCCAAAGCCTGGCAGGCAGGTCGTTTAGTGACCTTAACTCAAGAATCCTATGCGGAGATTGCTGCAGAAATGATCCGGCATACGCCGGCGGATGTGGTTTATCACCGGGTGACGGCGACAGCTCGTCGGCCAACATTATTAGCCCCAGAATGGTGTGAGCGACGTTGGGGGGTTATGCTCGATATTTACCGTCTGCTGGAGAAAAATGGAGCACAGGGGAGTGCGTTGGGTCATCCCTTTCATTTTCCGGGCTAGGAAGCCATCAGATAACCCGTTATGCTGATATTTGCTCTTTCGATATAGTTTTCCTTTCAAGGTCAAACGCATGCGCCAAATTAAAACCTGGGTACAGTTATATGTAGACTGGATCACTCGAATCGGGATCATCCGATTCAGTCTGTTACTTGCATTCTGCATTATCTCTTTAGCGGTTGTGATTCAGGGAACCATCACCTTGTTACTACGAGGCGTGGTTGATATCGTCGACTTGGTCCGTTCGGTTTTCTTTGGCTTATTAGTGACGCCTTGGGCGGCTTATTTTCTGACAGCTGTGATAGATGAACTGGAAGACTCTCGCCGACGTTTAACTGATATGGTGCAAAAACTACAGGTCATGCGGGAGCGAGACCAGGCACTTAATCAAAAACTGCAATCGAATATCAGTCAGTTAAATAGCCAGATTGAAGAAACTCGTCGGGCTGAAGCAGCACGTTTGCGTGTAATGAATGAGTTAGAAGCTGAGGCTATTCAGCGCGAAAAAGCACAAAGTGAATTGGAAGCGCAAAGCCGATTACTCAGTTCGTTTCTGGATAGTTCTCCGGATCTGGTTTTCTATCGTAATGAGCGAGAAGAATTTTTGGCATGTAATAAGGCTCTGGAAAATCTGTTAGGCCGAAAAAAAGAAGATATCATTGGACGTACCCCTTATGGCGTTTATGAGCCGAATTTAGCTGAGCAGATCATCGAGAGAGACAAAGAGGTTTTTGCCAAAAACCAGCCAATGACATATGAATTATGGCATCCGTATCCGGATGGTCGTCGTGCTTGTTTTGAAATGAGACAAGTGCCTTTCTTTGCTGCGAATGGTGAACGCCTCGGGTTATTGGGGTTTGG
>QKFI01000068.1 GCA_003251455.1 Tolumonas sp. | reverse complement strand
ATAAAAAAGCGATGCGACAAAGAGTGTCGCATCGTGAATTACGAATACAATCCGGGAAGAAGTGGCTTGTATTCAGTCTACTTAGCAACTGGTTTTATGTGCGTCCGGATGATCTTCCCATTTCGGGAATGGCATGCCGTGATTCCCTTTGTAATTCGGAGACTTAGGTTGTTCCCAACCTTCCAACAGGCTTTCATCCACTTTGTAGATTTCAATGCCAAGCGGGCGGCAGACTTTCAGTGGGTCTTCTGCTTCTGGTCCCCAGAGGTGAACAGACAAGTCGCCACCTGGGCAGGTAGAAATCGCACACAACAAATCGATTTCAGCAAAGAACTCTAGATAGTCACCTTTCTTCGCCGGACAGGCTTTCATGAAATACATGTCATCGCTATTGAGACCGGTGCACTGGAACACGTTCAATACATCATGCACATCAAATTCAGTTAGACCATATGGCATGATGGCGCGAGTCAGGTTCGAGTGACAGTGGAAGTCAAAATCTTCGCCAGTCAGCAGTTTGTTGACGTATGGATCGCAGCGCGTACCCAGCAGATCGTGAACACGACCACCATGCTCATCAACACCATAATCGGCCAGACTGTCTGCGGTGATGGTTGCGATTGGACGCAGGAATGGCAGATTTGACCACAGGCGATCATAGGTTGAAACATGCGCACCCTGTAACTGACGGGTACGAGATGCCCACATCCGTTCACGTGGGTTGTGCAGGTTCCACATATTCAGATCGCCAACCTGGGCACCTTCTTTCGCCACAATGCGGAACACGTGACCCGCAGGCACTGTCCAAGCCTGACCAGTACGAATAGGTACATGGATCGACTCAACGAGTTCTCGTTTGTCAGTTGCTTCCGAAATTTTTTGATAAAACTCGCGGTTGACGTCTAAAGCGGAACCTTTATTGGCCTGATAAGCCGCAGGATAGAATTTGGTCATGATTACTCCTTGGTAACGAACTGCTTGAGTAGAGCTTGTTCTGAATCATCTAGGTATTGAGAAAGCAACTTCATCGCGTCTTCACGCTGACCAGATTGAAGGAACCGATAAATTTTCCGGTCACGTTCAACCCAGGGTTGCTGGAAAAATTTTTCATCGGGTGCCGAGGCGAACAGCAAACGTAATTGCGCAATGATGCTGGCAAAAAAACTGTCGAACCGGCGACTGCCGAGAATGGAAACAATGGTTTGATGAAAACGCAGACTGTAGGTGGCTGCAGTTGCCCAGTCATCATCACGCGCAGCTGTTTCAACGGTCTCGATTGCAGACAGCATGCGAGCAAGCGCTTCCTGTTTGATGTAACGGCCACCAGTGATGGCCTGAAGTTCCAGCGTGCGACGAATGACATAAATATCTTTGATGTCACTGCGTTCCATGATGCGGACTGTCACACCTTTGTTGCGTTGATAAGTCACCAGACCTTCACAAAGCAGTTGGCGGAGTGCTTCCCGGATCGTATTACGAGAGGCTTCCAGCCGTTCCGCCAGATCCATTTCGACGAGGGTTTGACCTGCATGCAACTGCCCGGCGATCAGCTCATCGCGTAATAGACTGGCAACCCGTTCAAATGCCGGTAAATGGTCATATTGGGTATCAAGCTGCTGAGACATCTTGCGTCAACTCCAGTTGATTCAGGGCATGTTGCTGGCTCGCTAGAAAGCGGCATAAACGTTCATTATCTGAGTCACGTAACTGTGCCGGGGTTCCTGTTGCGGTAATTTCACCTTGCTCCATAAAGATCACGCGATCAGACACCTTAAAAGCAAATTGCATTTCGTGGGTGACGATCACCATGGTCATGCCTTCATTGGCTAGATCTTCAATGACTTTCAGCACTTCACCGACCAGTTCAGGATCGAGAGCAGACGTTGGTTCATCGAATAACATGATGGCCGGTTTCATCGCCAGTGCACGGGCAATGGCAACGCGTTGTTGCTGACCTCCGGATAACTGGTGCGGATACTGATGGGCATGCGCCAGCAGACCGACTTTATCGAGCAAGGCCAGGGCCAGTTGACGGATGTCTTCATCAGAACCACGATGATGATAAGCGGGGGCCAGCATGATGTTTTCTAGCGCTGTTTTATGCGGGAACAGATAAAAGCCCTGGAATACCATGCCGATCCGATCAATGTGTTCGTAATAATGTTCATCCGGACGACCATTTGCTGTCGGATGCAGGAATGGTTTGCTGTTCATCAGGATCTCGCCTTTCGTCAGCATTTCCATACCATTCATCGTGCGGATCAGCGTGGTTTTACCTGAACCAGATGGGCCAATGACAGAAATCACTTCACC
>QKFI01000066.1 GCA_003251455.1 Tolumonas sp. | reverse complement strand
ATGGAAGCAAATCCAGCGTAATCAACGAATTTCTCAAAATTAAACATTCAAGATTGGAGACGAAAAAATGGATATGGAATCAACAGTAATGGAACTGATCATCAACGCTGGCGAAGCACGTAGCTGTGCAATGCAAGCACTGCGAGCCGCGAAGAAAGGCGACTGGGCAGAAGTTGATGCACAACTGGCTGAAGCATCTGCTGCCTCAAAACGTGCGCATGATGTACAAACCATGCTGATTGGTATGGATGAAGGTTGCGGCAAAATCCCGGTAAATCTGGTGATGGTGCATGCACAAGACCACATCATGACTTCAATGCTGGCGCGTGAAATGATCGAAGAGCTGATCGAAATCCAACGTCAGTTACAAGGTAAAGAAGCGAAAGCTGCAGCTTAAAAAAATTAAACCCGGTGTGTATATCGGCAGGTCAGGGGTGAACACGATATATGCACCGGCGATTTAAAGAATAATGATTTACGGGATGGTTAGAGTGCGATGCTGGTGATTCGGTAACCGTAGTGGTAATCAGCTTCAAATGGTACATGAAAGTCATCGGCAGTTAATAAAATACATCTATAACCAATTTACATTTTTATTTGTTATCAGCGGTCGGAGCAAATATATAAATGGCAACGATGTTGGATGTGTCTCGAAAAGCTGGTGTTGCAAAATCCACGGTTTCTCGTGTGTTGAGCGGGACCGCAAAGATATCTGAAGAAACAAAACAATTAGTATTGAAGGCGGTCGAAGAACTGAATTACCGTCCGAATGTGCTGGCACAGTCGTTATCGAAACAAGAAACTAATACCATTGGTTTGGTGATACCTCATGGTTCAAGTACATCACAGTACTTAGGCTTGCTGATTGAAATCTGTCAGGAGTTAGCTGACAAAGCAGGTAAATTTCTGATGATCACACAGGTTAGCGATGAAGAGAATGGTGGGGTGAACTCCATCCGTGCTCTGGTTGATCGCCGGTGTGATGCCGTTTTGTATTATAACAACTCATTCTTTGACCAGTATAATATCAATGGCGATACGTTGAGTGATCTGATTGATGAATTACCTGTGCCATTGGTAGTGATGAACTGTTATTTACCACGACATCCGAATCACTGTGTCTGGTATGACCATGTGTATGGCGCACGGATCCCAGTGGATTATCTAATCCAGCAAGGGCATACCAAAATTGCCTATATCGCAGGACCTTTGAGTCAACGCACTGCGCAATTGCGGTTACAGGGATATGAAGATGCGCTGAATGATGCTGGAATTGAGCTCGACTCATCACTCATTGTCGAAGGTGATCGGTATTCCAGTGGGGGGTTTAGTGCTTGTAACCAGTTACTGCAGCGGAAAGCAGAATTCACAGCGTTATGCTGTTTTAATGATCTGACGGCAGTCGGTGCATTGCATGCCTTACAAGAAAATCATATCGCGGTGCCGGAACAGGTATCGCTGATCGGATTTGATAATGATGCTGTACTCGATTATCTGACCGACCGTGACTTCTGTTCAGCTTTCTGCACATGCCTTTGTCACGCATGCGATGAATTTGTTGCTGGCTAAACTCAATGAAACTGACATAGCCATTCCAGAAGCCAGTTCATTCACCGGTGATCTTATATTGCGTCAGTCTGTGCGTGTGATTTAGCTGAATGGACTTCAAGAATGGCAAACTGCTGGTTTTGAGATCGAACAAAATTTGGTTACAAATACAAAGGGCTAGTGAATGAACTAGCCCTAATTATATGGTTTTACTGCCCCGTTTCTTAGTTACTTGTTTGATCTTCCGATACGGTCTGTCTCAACAATCGCCTGAATAAATTTCTCCTTAGTTGGTGTGCCGGGGGCATATTCCCATTCAATCACCGAAGCGGCTTTATCTGCGACTATCGTTAGATCGTTTTCGGTCAAACCGATATCAGCCATTGTAGTCGGTAGTCCCAACGCCTGATTAAAGGCAAGAATCCGGTTGAATTCATCGGTATTGTTGTCATATTTCAACAAACAGAGGACGCCAAAAGAAACAAGTGCAAATGTGATTCACATGCAGGGATCAGTGAACTGCCATAATAAACACAATGTGCCAAAGAGCTGTTGTAATAATACTGATCTTCAGGGGCAATTTGGTCACTGATGTGCACCGTGCAGTTGGACACAATCCCAGTCAACATCACGATATCGAGCACGACTTCCTCAAGCTCAGGTGAGACCCGGTTATTCCGGCAATCATCCAGTGCTTTTTCCCCATAGTTCAACAAAGGATCTGTGCAGGTTTTTGCAATGCTGAGACCCAATAACGGCAAGTGCGATAATTTTCTGCCGCGGCAGGAATACTCAACTTCATACTCTTTGCTTAATGCATCACCAATACCAGCCCAAAAAAGTTCCGCCGGAGATTCCGCGATAATTTGCGTATTAATAAAGGTATGTAGAGGCGGGTGATTTTGGTAAGAATACTCTTTAAACGAGCCATCTGCGTTATACATAACACTTAAAGAAGTACAGGCTGCACAGTTCGATGCAAGTGTAGGAAAGGTAAAAACAGGTTTATTCGTTAATGCTCCCAATACCTTAACCGTATCACATGCGCGTCCTCCACCCACGGCAAACAGCATATCAGCTTCTTGAACCAGTGGTTCTGCTTCAAGACTCTGTACATTCTCCATGGTCGAATCGCCGCCATACCAGAGAAAATCAAGCAGTATCGTACCGCTATCTTCTACACCTTTGAGGAGCGCCGGTTTTGCCTTTGATATGGCAGTCTTACCACCGATCACAATCGCTTTTTTACCATAGGCTTGCGTGATGTAGCCTATTTTGTCGTAAGCGTCTTCTCCAACGGTGTAATTGGGTAGGTAAATGGTTTGATTTGACATGGATGATCCTTCTTTGTTTTCTAATGCTTCCTATAAAAGGCGATTGATAATTGCGGTATCCAGTTCTTCCGAGGTGAGTACTTGAGCAGCATGGCAAGGGGGTATATTTTTTCACCAAAAATAATTAACGATTTCAAACCATGCCGGGAATTTCTTTTATCAAAAGGCAAAGTACCGCAACTTTTAATACTTATACTACTGCTGAGTGATTACGTTAAATTGTTTTGGGTCAAAATGAAGCCAGATTCAGAACCTGGCATGGTGGTGGGAAAACTGTTTAGCGTACTTGAATTGCAGGGGTTCAAATGTATCCTTTTGATGAAGGATACATTTTTCTTGTTAATTGATTCATTACAAAAATTATTTCAAACGGCTCAATAATGCCTCAGCAACGCCTGCCGAACTTGCAGGGTTCTGACCAGTCACTAAATTGCCATCTTCCACAATGAACGGTGTCCAATCTGCACCTTTCTGGTAATGCGCATTCAGGGCTGTGAACTCATCTTCTACGAGGAAGGGGACAACGTTGGTTAGCTCAACTGCGGCTTCTTCGCTGTTGCTGAAGCCGGTGACATTGCGGCCTTGAACCAGCGGTTTGCCATCGGCAGTGGTGACATGACGTAAAACGCCCGGTGCGTGGCAGACAAAACCAATTGGTTTTCCGGCCCGCTCGAATGATTCAATCAGCTCGATAGATTGTGCCGATTCGGCCAGATCCCATAATGGTCCATGACCGCCCGGATAAAAAACAGTGTCGAAATCATCTTGGCAAACCGTATCCAGTTTCACAGTATGAGCGAGCGCTTGTTGGGCTGCAGCATCATCTTTAAACCGGTGAGTTAGCTCAGTTTGAAATTCAGGTAGATCACTTTTGGGATCGAGTGGCGGCTGTCCGCCGTTAGGAGAGGCCAGCACTACTTCTGCACCAGCATCCTTGAAGACATAATAAGGTGCCGCGAACTCTTCCAGCCAGAAGCCGGTTTTCAAGCCAGTATTGCCCAATGTTTCATGCGAAGTGAGAACCATTAAAATTTTCATAGATTTATCCTGATCCAGGTTATCGATTTAACAAAGCTTCAACTGCTGTAATTCTGTCCTTTTATGGCGTCCGCAGGTGTAGATTTGTAATACCAATCTCATCTTGCATCGCGACCGCATTGCATAGCCGAAAAGGTGAAAACCATGAATTACGTGATATGCGCCGATCCCGAATGCTCCTACTCCTCCAAAGGGTAGACTATCTGGAGAAACAAGTGTCATCACATCATTGATAGCCAAGACGCAAATATGAGCAAGTGTTATTTCCTTGATCATGCATTAAACCTGATAAAAACTGCCCACGTAACGGGTGGAGATGTCGAAGCTCATATTTATCCTCAAGCGCCACACGGCTTTGCTTTGCGTGATAGCGATGGAACTCACGATCAATGGTCTCGACAGGCTGCTCGTTGGTTTGATCGGATATTGCAACCAGAATAAATAAAGGTTGTTTGAATTGTCTTCACCTCAATTGACTGGACTGTCAAAATTTATTCCAGAAATCGCAGTGAAATACTTGCAGCAGCAGTTCGGTTATCGACATCCAGTTTTTTGTATATCTGCTCGAGATGTTTGTTTACTGTTCTGGGGCTCATCTCGAGAATTGTAGCAATTTCCCAGTTGGTTTTACCGAATGAAAGCCAGTAGAGCACCTGCGACTCTCGTTTTGTGACATTTAACTCGCGTTGAAGATCTTCTTCTGAGCCTTTCTTTCTCGGAGTTACCAAACGGATCAAATCATGTAACTGATCATATTCACCAGCATACTCCGCCTGAACTGGGGGATTAAAACAATTCAGGAGCAAGGGTTCTTTTCGATGATCTGATGTGATCCAACGAGCGATGTCCGGCTGAATGATTTTCCATGGGTCCTGAAGATCGCCCCTGATATTACCAATCAGTTCTTGAACATAAGGTGTGGCCCATTCCAGACGGCCTTGTTTAGAAACGCAGAAAATATACTGGCCAGCATAATCCAGTGCGACTTGTGCTGATTTAGCGAGTTTTGCGTTACGGCTGTGCACTTTAATTCGTGCCAGTACTTCATCCGGTACGACGGGTTTGGTGATGTAATCTACACCACCCACTTCAAAACCGTGAATGACATGTTCTGAGTCATTCAAACCGGTCATAAATATAATCGGGGTGGAAGGGAGTTTTTCTTTCAGCTTCTGACAAGTATCAAATCCGTCCATCTCCGGCATGATGGCATCCAGCAATACGACATCTGGTTGTACTTTATCTACGATGGATAATGCTTGAGTGCCACTCAGCGCAACCAGCACGGTTAGTCCAGCTTTATTGAGCGTCGCATTTAGCATCCCGAGTGACTCTGGCGAGTCATCAACGACTAATACAATGATGTTACTGAATTCAATAATGCTCATTTATTAACTCATTCAGGTGATGTACGACTTTTTCGAATTTGCATTGTGATGCATCACTTCGTATCGGGCCGAAAAAAGCTTCGTTGCCGGTACCGGCGCTGATGATTTCATCAAGCTTTTCTAAGAACGCAGACATAAAGCCAATTTCAGCATAGTTGATTAATTGGGTTAATTCTTCACGAGAAGGAATCGCAGTGGGTACTGGGACGGGATTTGAACCTGAGGAAGGGGATTTATCCTCTGGTTCTTCTTCAAAACTCCAGTCAACCGGCAATAAATTACTGAGCTTGGTCAGTAACTGTTCTCGGGATATGGGTTTACTCAGGAAATCATTGTGATACTTCGCGAGCATATTGCTTTTTTCCAACTCGTGAATGTTGGCTGAAAGCATCATAATTGGAGTCCGTATACCTTTTTGTCTGAGTTGAATGGCCAGTTGCCACCCACTGACTTCAGGCATCGTGATATCCAGAATATAAAGATTGATGGCATGACTTTCAGCCATTCTCAGTGCTTCAGCAGCACCGTTCGCCTGCAGAATATTGAAACCCAGCGGCGTCAGAATATTACTCACCAGATTGCGTTGATCTTCAATATCATCCACGACCAGAATGGTCTGTCTCGCACCGGTATAACCAATGATATTCTGGTTGATCAGCACCGGAACCGTTATTGGGTTTTCAACGGTCGAAATCATCATCGTGAGCGTGAAATTACTACCAACGCCCAGTCGGCTTTCACAGGAAATGTCACCGCCCATCAGGTTGGCAAGCGCGTGAGAAATGGTTAAACCCAGCCCGGTTCCGTGAATGGTTCGTGTGTTTTTAGTCTGAACTCGTTCGAACGGTTTAAAAATCTGGTGAATGTTTTGTTCCGACAGGCCTATCCCTGTGTCTTGCACAGAAAAACGTGCCACCTGATTGCGGTAGGTAACGCGGAAAGTCACTTTCCCTTGCTTGGTGTATTTGATGGCATTGTTCAGGAGGTTGATGAGAATCTGTCGTAAACGTTGCTTATCGGAAGCGATGTGGACGGGCAAATTAGCGCAAGGAATGTATTCAAATTCCAGCCCTTTCTGAGAGGCCTCCATCGCAAACATGTCTGCCAACTCATTCAGCATGGTCGCCAGATTAAATTCATCTCGTTGCAGTTCAAGTCGACCCGCCTCAATTTTGGAGATCTCAAGCAGTCCTTCCAGCAAATCAGACAAATGTTTTCCGTTACGCCGCAAAATGTTGGCATATTCGCGAGTCTGATGATCCAGTTTTCGGTCATCACTGAGTAATTGCGCGTAACCCAGTAAGACATTGAGCGGCGTCCGTAATTCATGGCTCAGTCCAGCCAGATAGCGGCTTTTCGCATTATTTGCGGTTTCCGCTGATTTTTTCGCTTTTTCAAGTTGTCGGGATGTTTTTTCGTGAGCAGTAATCTCCTGCGTCAACAGATGCGCGTGTGCTTTCAACTCGGTGATGGCATTGCGACTGGTATTTCGTGCCAGCACAAATAAACCGCTGATGATCCCGACGGGTATCAGCAACATCACAAACGCTTTCAACATGCCGCTGGTAATCGAACGCATGTTATCCGGTTCAAGATCGGGTATTTGACTGTATGCAATCATGAAAATAGCTGCCATAAAGCTGCTGACAATGATCATCACAATCATAAAATGACTGATCGGGCTGGAAAGTTTATGAAGAATACGCTCGGGAATATAAGGCTTCAGAAACGTTTGTATCTGTTGATGCACAGTTGCCTTGGGACGGCATTTGTCATGGCATCTCACATCAAGTGAACAACATAAAGAACAGATATGCCCACCATAGGCCGGGCAATGCGCCATATCTTCGGGTTCGTAAGCATTTTCACAAACAGCACAAGTGAGTTCATGGTCGTGATGCTCATGCGGCTGCGTATCGGCATTGACCAGATAAAATTGGCCTTTGGTGAGCCAGGCAATAAGTGGCGCAGTAACAAATGGCAATGCAAAAGCGATATAGGAAGCAAATGCTTTGATGACCTCATTAAAAACATCCAGGTGGGCGGCTAACCCAACTGATGATGCAATCACCATCGAACCCAGCCCCACAGGATTGATGTCATAAAGTTTGGAGCGTTTAAATTCGATACCCGGAGGGCTTAATCCGAGCGGTTTGTTAATCAGTAAATCTGCAACCAGACTACCGATCCAAGCCAATACCAGTACGGAATAAATTTGCAGTGTTTTTTCCAGAAGTTGGTAGATCCCTAGTTCCATCAACAAGAGTGCAATGACAACATTAAAGACCATCCAGACGACACGTCCCGGATGATTGTGCGTCAGTCGGGAAAAGAAATTTGACCAAGCTAAAGAGCCTGCATACGCATTCGCAACGTTGATCTTTAACTGAGACATGATGACAAATACGCCGGCAGCCAGCAGAGCCAGCTTGGTGTTTGTCGTCATATAGCTAAATACATTCAAGTACATATGCGCTGGGTCGCCGGCTTCTGTGGTACTAAACCCATGGCTGACGGCTAGCCATGCCAGAAAGCTACCGAGGGCGAGTTTGGCGGCACCAAACAACATCCAGCCTGGTCCGCCCAAGAGCATGGCCAACCACCATTTAAAGCGACCGCCACTTTTTTTCTGATCGGGCAGAAAACGCAGAAAATCGACTTGTTCCCCTAACTGAGCAATGACTGACATTAATACAGCTGAGGCACTGCCAAACAGTAACCAGTTAAATTGATCGCCAGTCTCATGAATACCCGAATAAGCAAGCCACTTGTCTAGTTTTGAGTCAGGATGACGGAACACGTAAAACAGGGGAATGAGTTGCATGATCAGCCAGAGTGGCTGAGAGAACATCTGAAAACGGCTGATATTGGTGATGCCCAGTGTCACGAGAGGTATGACAGCGACGGCACTGATGATATATCCCCAGAATAATGGGATGCCAAACAGCAACTCCAACGCCATCGACATAATGGCTGCTTCCAGCGCGAAAAAGATAAAAGTGAAGGAGGCGTAAATCAGCGAAACAATCGTGGAGCCAATATAACCGAATCCGGATCCGCGGCTTAACAGATCAATATCCACACCGTATTTGGAGGCGTAATAGCAGATGGGGATGCCACTGAAAATGATAACGGCAGAAACTGCTGCAATCGCCCACAGCGCATTGATAGATCCATAGGAGAGGGTGATGGAGCCGCCTAAGGCCTCCAATACCAGAAAAGACACAATTCCTAAGGCGCTATTGGCTATCCAGCTTGCTGACCATTTACGGGCGCGTTTCGAAGTAAAACGCAACGCGAAATCTTCCAGCATTTCATTGGCAACTAACTTGTTGTATTTACGCCGATTGAGAGGAACCTTTTGCATAATAGGCGGTATTTCCATCCATGATAAGTAACCGTTGATCGCAATCCTTGAGATCCAACGAGGAAAATATCCTTTCGCGTTAGTCTATCTGATTCTCAACCATTCACCTATGCGTCATTTGACGTAGATCTCTGACTCGATCTACGCATATCCAGTTTGTCTTTTTTTTCCAATACTTAAACGGCTTATTGAATGAATAACTGTTTTGAAACTGCAAGTGAAACAGGTGCCTGAAAAGGCTTTGTTTTGAACCGGAAACTTAATTAAGGAAGAGTACGCATGAAAGGGAAACTACTCGCAAGTTCTATTCTGGCAGCATCGTTATTCGGGAGTTATGCGGTCGCTGCGGATGGCACCATCAAAGTTGGTGTATTGCATTCACTGTCCGGCACCATGGCTATCTCTGAAACGACACTGAAAGATACCATGCTGATGCTCATTGACGAGCAGAACAAAAAGGGTGGCTTACTGGGCAAAAAGTTAGAGCCTGTGGTTGTTGACCCTGCGTCAAACTGGCCGTTATTTGCTGAAAAAGCACGTGAGTTAATTCAAAAAGACAAAGTCTCCGCTATTTTCGGATGCTGGACTTCAGTCTCTCGTAAATCTGTTTTGCCAGTCGTAGAAGAGCTGAATAGCGTGTTGTTCTACCCGGTTCAATATGAAGGGGAAGAATCATCTAAAAACGTATTTTACACTGGTGCTGCACCAAACCAGCAGGCAATTCCAGCCGTTGATTACCTGATGGATCAAGGGGTTCAGCGTTGGGCATTATTGGGGACTGACTACGTTTATCCTCGTACCACAAACAAAATTCTGGAAGCTTACCTGAAGTCGAAAGGCGTGAAAGCGTCTGACATCATGGTCAACTACACACCATTCGGTTATTCAGACTGGCAGTCAATCGTTGCTGATGTGAAGAAATTTGGTTCAGCAGGGAAGAAAACCGCAGTGGTATCAACCATCAACGGTGATGCGAACGTTCCTTTCTATAAAGAACTCGGTAACCAGGGTATTTCTGCACAGGATATCCCGGTTGTTGCGTTCTCTGTCGGTGAAGAAGAGCTATCAGGGATTGACACCAAACCACTGGTGGGTCACTTAGCGGCATGGAACTACTTTGAAAGTGTTGATTCACCTGCAAACGAAGATTTTATCGAGAAGTGGCACAAATTTACCGGTAAAGCTGATCGTGTAACCAACGACCCGATGGAAGCGACTTACATTGGTTTCAACATGTGGGTGAAAGCAGTTGAGAAAGCAGGTACTACTGATCCAGCAAAAGTTCAGGATGCCCTGATTGGTGTGACTGTTCCAAACCTGACAGGTGGTTACGCAGCGATGATGCCAAATCATCACATCACTAAACCCGTTCTGATCGGCGAAATTCAGGATGACGGTCAATTCGAAGTGGTTTCTGAAACCAAAGGCACGGTTGCCGGTGATGCCTGGTCAGACTACTTACCGGGTTCCAAAGACCTGATCTCGGATTGGCGCAAACCATTGTCTTGCGGCAACTTCAACGTGAAAACAGGTAAATGCAGCGGTTAATTCCGTGACTGACAGGGTGGGCCATTAATCATTAATTAGCCCACCCTGAATCAAGAATTCAAATACGGAATGAAAGAGAAAACCCTGCGTTTTCTCCGGGACGAGGAAAGCATGATGCGATTAGTAGAGGCAGGATGCAGTCGGATCATCGTGGTTTGTTTAACCCTGATGATTGGTTTCTGGAGTGTCATGGCTCAGGCAATGACCACCGATGAAGCATTAAAAACACTGAGTGGACGTGATTTCACTGCAAAGAAAGAAGCTATCACGACGATTGCTGCCAGCAGTGAACCTTATGTAGCAGACTTGTTCACGGCCTTAGATAAAGGTGAGCTATTTTATCGGAAAAGTGACGACCTCATCGTCATCCGTCAAGGTGAAACATTTGTCGATTTAAAAGAAAAACAAACTATTTCTGGTGAAAGTTCTGATTTTAAACGCGTGGCAATGAATAACGAATTGCGTCGCCAACTCTCTGAATTATCAGCTCAATTGGCCTTAAATGATGCAGATGCAGACAAACGTCTAAACGCTGTTAAATCTCTTTTAGGTAAAGTGAAGCCAGCCGATCTCGATACATCAGAAAACAGAAAACGACAGCAAAGTTCTGGCTGCGTATGACATGGTCATTTCGTTCAGCAAATTATCTGATGCTGACGCTACCGTTCGCTTATCGCTTAGCAGCAATTGATGTGCTGAAAGATGTTCACAATCCTGAAGTTTTAGGAAAACTGAAATCAGTTTCTCAAAATGATGCGGATGACAAAGTCAAAGCTGCTGCTGTCGCAGCTGTGAAAAAACTGGCGCGTAGTCAGTCCTTCTATAGTGGCATTGAAACTCTTTATTTCGGGATCAGTCTTGGTTCAATTCTGGTTCTGGCAGGTATTGGTCTGGCCATCACATTTGGCGTGATGGGTGTCATCAATATGGCGCATGGCGAAATGATGATGCTGGGTGCTTATACCACGTTTGTGATGCAAAAAGTTTTACCAAATGAACCGGGCATTGCATTGCTACTATCGATTCCTGCTGCATTCTGTGTCTCCGGTCTGGTTGGCATCGTGATTGAACGCAGTGTCATCCGTTTCTTATATGGTCGCCCCTTAGAAACCTTACTGGCGACGTTCGGCATCAGTTTATTACTGCAACAAGCAGTTCGTTCCATTTTCTCTCCATTAAACCAAAGCGTCGTCATGCCTTCTTGGATGAGCGGTACTTGGACATGGAACGATTTCCTGTCA
>QKFI01000439.1 GCA_003251455.1 Tolumonas sp. | reverse complement strand
GTATCACCATTGGCCATCATCACGACAAAAGAACGATCCAGTTTGACCGTATCAAATGGCAAATCACGCAGGCGAGCCAGAGAGGAATAACCCGTTCCAAAATCATCCAGATGCAAGCTGACCCCAGCATCGACTAGCTGACGCATCGTTTGTTCAACCTGTTCCGGATATAACAACGTAGCGTTTTCGGTCAGTTCAACGACGAGTGCCTGTGGCGGCAAATGATGATTTTGCATCGTCAGCAACAGTGATTGCGCCAGCGAACGATCTGCAAATTGCAATGGCGAGACATTGACCTGTAATTTCAGCGCAGGCATTTTCATCCGGAAATTCTGTAATGCCAGTAACCCTTTATGCAGCAGTTGTTCAAACAGAGGATTAATCAAACCAATATCTTCGGCCAAACGAATGAAGTCTGTCGGTGGAATTTGTTCACCATCCTTTGTCCACCGTGCAAGCATTTCCAACGCAATAATTTCATGGGTGAGCGTATCCACCACAGGCTGGAAATGCGGCACTATCTGATTGCCAGCAATCGCATGACGAAGTGCCTGCTCCAGCAGCATCCGCTCAGAAGCAACGCCACTCATGCCTTCTTCATAGATCGCAACACGAGATTTACCACGTCGTTTGGCTTCATACATCGCTAAATCGGCATGACGCATCAATTCCATGCCCGTAATATGATGATTCCATTGTGCGATCCCGATTGAACCGGAAATATTCAGTACATGCTTCCCAAAATGGATCGGTGAAACCAACTGTTCCAATAGGCGTTCGGCTATCCGGGAACCTTGTTCAATATTCGTATTTGGCATCAGGACGGCGAACTCATCTCCACCCATGCGGAAAATACGATCCTGTCGACGCATCGCCTGACGCATGCGCTGTGATACTTCCTGTAACAGTAAATCACCCGCAGCATGACCGAGACTATCGTTAATGAGCTTAAAGCCATCCAGATCCATCAGTAAAATGCTGAGATCGGCATGTGGCTGACAGGCCTGAACAGTCAGCTCAATTTCCTGTTCCAAACCGCGACGATTCCCCAGCGTAGTCAGCGCATCAGTCACGCTCAAGACATGCAGATTGTTTTGTGCCAGTTGTAGCTCATCCATTAATTCATTAAATGCACGCGCTAAAAAATCCAGCTCATTCCCACTATCCACAGGCCAGTAGGTTTTTTTCCCGAACATCCGCTGCCAGGCAAGTTCTGCAAATAATTCAATGCGATTGAGTACCAGTGTTTTCACGGTATAACGCAGCGCCCAACCAGCAAGAAACAGCACGAGGATTAGTCCAACCGAGAATGAGGCAATCAGTAAACCTCTTGGTTTCCAATCGATTACCTGATGGACTTTGACCCACATCGTGTCAGGATGGAGACTCAGCTTCGCCGTCACGAAAGAAATATCATGATAGAAAAGAAACATGCTTTTCTTAACATCAGGTTTCTTGGGTAAGAATGCGATGTCAGCGGTCGACATTTGTTTTAAATGCGCTAAAAACCCATCATCCAGATATCGGGCAAAGATCAACACCGAATCGGGTGCCTGCTTGTTTCCTTCAGAATCAAAAATACCGGAAACGCCTAATAAAAGCGGCCGATCATGCACAAAAGCAATATAAGAAATAGGTTCATGCACATCAGGCAGACCCTCTTTCCAGAAAGGAAGCTGACTCAACTCGGAGAGAATCGCAGGGTCAACGACAGGAATGATCGGGTTCCCTTCTATTTTTTCTTTATAGTTTTGCGATGAAAAAAGAACGCGATGCGGGCCCTGCATCAGGATCGCATAATCCACATTCAAAACCGATAAAGTGAGTACCGTATAATTATCCCTTTCATATTTAGTAATATTCGGGTTCAACGCATATTCATAGGTGTCCGTCCAGACTGCGTAATCACGCACCGATGCAGCGATACTTTTCTGCTCATTATCGATCAGAAGACTAATCTTACTGGCTTCAGCCTGAACCGCGGCGTTATCGTTCTGAAAATACAGCCAATGCATAATCAACTCGCAGCCGATCAACACCACGACGGCCAACAATGACGCAATGAACCCGAGTCGAATGATAAGTTGTTTATTGAGTGATTTGTTGGTCACATCATTCCCTGACACAAAATACCTTTTCTAATAATCACTTTTTATCATCGCATGAGCATGCAACATCAATCAGTTGATGGCGATAGAAAATCGTGATGCTTCATCCATATTCTTCAACGCAAGCTGTGCCGCACGTCGTCGTGTACGACGATTGTGATTTCTATGCATTAAAATTTCATTATTTACGAAAACAATCTTTCCCAATCAGGAACGTCTACTATGGAT
>QKFI01000023.1 GCA_003251455.1 Tolumonas sp. | reverse complement strand
CCTACATTATCACCAGAGCCCGAACCAGGTTTCGCCATCGGAGCAGGGACTGCACTATGTGCTGAAATCGTATGACCATAAGGTGCAAGAATACCGCCCGGTAACTTCATATAACCAAGCCCACGCACATCGATGACAAAATCACGCGGAATTGCATTTGCTCTTCGGGTAGGCGTCCAATGTTCAATCACTCGTGCTTTTTCAGGCTTTATGCGAGGAAGTGGTGGTTCAGGTTGTGCAGCTAATAAATTTAAAGGAAGTAATGTGCTCAGTAAGCCAACAATCGCCCATTTGCGCCATTGATGACCTAATGTCAGTCCGGTATCTGCATTGTTCATCGCTCATCCTCCTGCCAGGCTATCCATTAGAAAGCGTATTGAGCGGTTAGACATTAACTGCACAAAAATCACGCCCATTCAAAGCATAGCTGAGTTAAGCCAAATGAAAATGTATCTCAAATGAATACAAAATGACGCAATAAAACGAATTCGCGATTGAGATTAAAAACGTGATGATTCCAATAGAGACAACAACAAGAATGAAATCTTTGTCGCCTCCTTTACAAATAATGTTGAATCACAACACTATTTTTTAAGCCTCTTCAATCGCATCACGCTCACATTCATCCACACAAGCACCACATTCAGCACATAAATCTGGATGAATGCTAAAGGTCTCATCTTCAATAATTGCGCCATCTACAGGACATACAGTGAGACATGCGCCGCATCCATTACAAAAATTGGTGATCTGATACATTGCGAATTCCCTTGATTAATACTGAAATTTTTTCTGCAATTTTGACGCCACCCGCATTTGTTAACACACTTAATTATCTATTAAGCTTTGGTAAATATAATGGCGCTAGTAAATGTTACAGTTGTATGAGTGGAACACAGGCATAGTGAAACAATTGAAAATGAAGAGTCAGTACTTCATCTTAATACTGGCAGCATATTTTACATTGATCCTGAACTACCCATTTTTCAGAGAGTCATGGAAAGTTTTGGAGAAGCTTGAAGAAGTAAAAACAGGTTTCATCATTTCACTTCCATTCTTCGTATTTTTTGCGCTTACCATTCTTTTTACACTGTTTGCGCATAAATTTATCAGTAAGCCATTGTTTATCTTATTAGTACTTGTCAGCTCACTGGTCTCTTATGCCGCCCTTGCGTATGGCACCGTCTTTGATTATGGGATGATCCAAAATACAGCGCAGACCAATATTTCCGAATCAAGTAGCTATCTAAATGCCAGTCTGATTGTTACCTTCATTTTGACTGGTGTTGTCCCTGCCCTTCTGATAGCGAAAACAGAAGTTGTTTATCATTCCTTCTTTAAAGAATTACTGAAAAAGGTAGGACTGATTCTCGGCTGTACCGCAGGATTATTTTTAATTGCTTCTCTGTATTATCAAGATTACGCCGCGGTCGGACGGAACAACAAATTCCTGCAGAAATATATTGTGCCTACACAATATGTCTGGAGTGGTTATAAATACCTGAAAAAAACCTATTTCACGACACCGCTGAAGTACGAACAATTAGGTTTAGATGCGAAGGTTACGCCACCAGTCACCGATACCAAACCACAACTGATGGTGATGGTTTTAGGTGAAACAGCCCGTACCATGAACTATCAGTACAATGGTTATTCACGTGCGACCAATCCTTTTACACAACAGGATGGACTGATTTCATTCAAAAATGTTTCCTCATGCGGTACAGCGACTGCTATCTCGGTTCCATGCATGTTCTCGTTTATGAATCGCAGCAACTATGATGGCGATCGTGCGGTCATGCAGGATAACGCGCTCGATTTGATTCAACGTGCAGGCTATAACGTGCAGTGGATTGACAACGACGGTGGTTGTAAGGGTGTTTGTGCACGCGTTCCATCGCAGGAAATTACGATAAATAATTCTGACCCACTTTGCGATGACAAATTCTGCTATGACGCAGTGATGTTACCAGAACTGAAAAAGCGAATTGCCGAAGCACAAGGTAAAAATACCATCATCACATTGCATTTGATTGGTAGTCATGGTCCAACCTATTTCCGTCGCTACCCGGACAGCCATCGTTTATTTACACCAGATTGTGAACGCAGTGATATCCAGAACTGTACGCAGGAAGAATTAGTAAACACCTATGACAACACGATTGCATACACTGACTACATCTTGTCTCAGGTTATCGATATCCTGAAGCAAAATGAAGGTCAATATGACACCAGCATGTTGTATATGTCTGATCATGGTGAATCGTTAGGTGAAAATGGTTTATATCTGCATGGAACACCATACGCCGTTGCACCAAAAGAACAGACGCATGTCCCA
>QKFI01000090.1 GCA_003251455.1 Tolumonas sp. | reverse complement strand
CTATGCGGTTGATTTCATCAATGCGGTGAAAGACATCAAGGATAACCTGCCGTACGCCATGATTTCCGGTGGGGTATCGAACGTTTCATTCTCGTTCCGTGGTAATGATCCGGTTCGTGAAGCAATTCACTCTGTTTTCCTCTATTACGCCATTAAAAATGGTATGGACATGGGGATTGTCAACGCAGGTCAGTTAGCCATTTATGAAGATATTCCTGCTGAACTGAAAGAAAAAGTTGAAGCGGTTGTCCTGAACACGCATCCGGGTGCTACCGAAGCATTGCTGGAAATCGCCGAAAAATTCCGTGGCGGTGGCGCTCAACAAACGATTGATCCACGCGAACAGGAATGGCGTGGCTGGCCAGTTGAAAAACGACTGGAACATGCGCTGGTTAAAGGCATCACTGATTTTATCGATGAAGACACTGAAGAAGCGCGTCAGAACGCCAATCGTCCAATTGAGGTGATTGAAGGCCCGTTGATGTCGGGGATGAACGTCGTCGGTGACCTGTTCGGCGCCGGGAAAATGTTCCTGCCACAGGTTGTGAAATCAGCGCGTGTTATGAAACGTGCTGTTGCTTATTTGCAGCCGTATATTGAGAAAGAAAAAACTGCCGGCCAGAGCAATGGCAAAATCGTCATGGCGACGGTAAAAGGCGATGTGCATGATATCGGTAAAAACATCGTGGGCGTGGTTCTGCAATGTAATAACTACGAAATCATTGACCTTGGGGTCATGGTGCCGTGTGAGAAAATTTTGCAAACGGCTCGTGAACAGAATGCAGACATCATCGGCTTATCCGGTCTGATCACTCCATCATTGGATGAAATGGTTCATGTCGCGAAAGAGATGGAGCGACAGGGCTTTAAGATCCCATTGATGATTGGTGGCGCGACCACATCAAAAGCACACACTGCCGTGAAGATTGAGCAGAATTACAGTGAGCCTGTCGTTTATGTCTCGAATGCTTCTCGTGCCGTCGGTGTTGCGCAGAGTCTGCTGAGTAATGAATTAAAAGGGCCATTTGTCGAAAAACTTCGTGAAGAGTATGTGCGTGTACGTGAACAGCATAGCCGTAAGCAACCACGAACGCCTCCGGTTACACTTGAAGCCGCACGTGCGAATGCATGGAAGTTTGATTGGTCGAATTATCAACCGCCAAAACCAAATCAGGTTGGTGTTCAGGTTATTGATAATGTCACGATTGAAACACTGCGAGATTATATCGACTGGACGCCATTCTTCCTGAGCTGGGAGCTAGCAGGTAAGTTCCCTCGTATTCTTAAAGATGAAATTGTTGGTGAAGAAGCAACGCGTCTTTACCACGATGCGTTAGCAATGCTGGATCGACTTCAACAAAGTGGGGAAGTGGGGGTCAGCGGTATTATCGGTTTATTCCCGGCAAACCGGGTTGGTGATGATATAGAGATCTATACCGATGAAACCCGTGCTGAAGTAGCCACAAAATTCCACTTCCTGCGTCAACAGACAGACAAAGTGAGCCAGTCGAGAAATGGCGAAGTTTTCCCGAATTACTGTCTGGCTGACTATGTCGCGCCGAAAGAGAGTGGAAAAGCTGATTATTTTGGTGCTTTCGCTGTAACTGGTGGTGTGGGTGAAGCTGAGCTTGCTGAAGCATATAAAGCAGCTGGCGACGATTACAATGCTATTTTGATTCAGGCTGTATGCGACCGTTTAGCGGAAGCTTTTGCTGAATATCTGCATCAACAGGTTCGCAAGATCTATTGGGGATATTCCCCAGAAGAGGAACTAAGTAACGACGAGTTGATTCGTGAAAATTATCAAGGCATCCGTCCTGCGCCAGGTTATCCAGCCTGTCCTGAGCATACCGAGAAAGGTACGATCTGGTCATTGCTTGATGTTGAGGAACGGATTGGTATGAAACTGACTGATTCTTACGCAATGTGGCCTGCAGCAGCTGTTTCTGGTTTTTATTTCAGTCATCCACAAAGTAAATACTTTGCAGTGGCCGGAATTCAGAAAGATCAGGTTGAGGATTACGCTGCTCGTAAACGAATGACACTAGAAGAAGCTGAACGCTGGTTAGCTCCGAATATTGGCTATGATCTCGAATAAGTTGTATTTGTTTTATAAATTTAAAGGCTCGATTCCGAGCCTTTTTTATTTTTGGTCTAAAATAAACGAATAGCCGAAGAGTCTATATAGAGATCACAAGTCTGGTTTTTTTTTCGAAATAAGCTTCAGTCGAAGCATTGAACTCATTCGATAATACCGATACCCTTGTTTTTCTTATAGAACCTATGCCAAAGAAAGAGTAGGAATTGCGGGTATGCTGAAAAATATTCTGATCGTTGTTG
>QKFI01000427.1 GCA_003251455.1 Tolumonas sp. | reverse complement strand
CAAACCCAATGTGAAATGGGCGCAGGAAGTAACCAACGCTGCACAACTTCCCGTCTTATTACGTCGCGCATTCAACGATGCAAATGCGGCACCGAAAGGCCCGGTTTTCTTATCATTACCAATGGATGTCATGGAACAGATGACAACCGTCGAAACAACCGGACATTCACACATCAGCCATCGTTATACTGCCGGTAGTCTGGATTTACTGGCGCAAGAACTTGCCGCCATTCCTGCGGGTCGTCTGGCGATTATCGCAGGTGACGAGATCCACGATTCTGACGCCAGCGAAGAAGTGATCGCCACGGCTGAAATGCTAGGTGCACCCGTTTATGGTGGTTCATTCCCTGCGCGTATTCCGTTCCCGACGGCACATCCGCTCTGGCGTGGCAATATGCCAATGAATGCAAGCCTGATCGCTGAAAAGCTTAAAGACTATGACGCAATTTTAGGATTGGGCGGTAAGTCATTAATTACCGTTTTATACAGTGAAATACCTGCAATTCCTCGTAATTGCCATGTATTCCAGTTATCTGCTGACCCAAGCGATCTTGGCCGTACCTATGAAACTAAACTTTCAACGATTGGTGACATCAAATATTCTCTGAAAGCGCTACTGCCATTACTGCAACAATCGCTGACAGAAAAAGGTTTCAATAGCGCACCATTGCTTGATCAGGCCAAAGCCTATCAACAAACATCGAAGATCCAGCTTCAAAACAACGTGACCGAACAATTCAGTTTCAGCCCGATTTCACCGTTAGTTGCCGCCTATGAAGCAGCCCGAGCAATCGGACCAGATGTTGCTATTGTCGATGAAGCCTTAGCGACGACGAATGCACTGAGACAAAGCCTGTTCAGCCCTCACGCAAATCAATATTCTTTCTTCCGTGGTGGTGCATTGGGTTGGGCCATGCCTGCTGCTGTTGGTTTTAGCCTGGGTCGTGGACGTGAGCCAGTTGTTTGTTTTGTCGGTGATGGCGCAGCCATGTACTCACCACAAGCGCTCTGGACTGCTGCCCATGAGAACCTACCGATCACCTTTGTCGTGATGAATAATCAGGAATACAACATCCTGAAAAACTTCATGCGTGGACAAGAACATTACACGTCTGCGCAAACAGGAAAATTCATCGCGATGGATCTGGCAAATCCATACATTAACTACCAGGCACTGGCTGAATCGATGGGCGTTCAGGGCATCAAAGTGACACAAGCTTCTGACATTGCCCCAGCCATTGCAGCATCAATTGCAAGTGGAAAACCATCGCTGGTTGAAATTGTAATCGGCAAATAAATCTTTCTACCCTTGAAGCCGGCGTTCTGCCGGCTTATTTATTGCTCGGCTAAAAGCCAGTCCGCTGCTGCACGTAACGACTGAAAACGCTGTTGCGCTTTTGATAGGTCATGTTTATGAGAAAGTTCATTCGGCACAGCCAAGCAATAAATGCCTGCATTGACCGCAGCGCCCACACCTAACTCAGAATCCTCAATTGCAACGGCCTGTTTTGCCTGAATGTTCAACATTCTTAACGCGTGCAAATAACTATCCGGTGCGGGTTTGTTATTTGATACGTCTTCGCCAGAAATAATGATGTCGAAATGCTCAATCAGGCCATGCATTGATAACGTATTTTCCACGGTTCTTTTCGCTGCACCAGTTACCACACCAAGCTGAAAACCATATGAACGCAGATTCGTTAAAATAGCCGGCACATCGGGCATTAACGGAAACGCATGCGTTTCAATATACGCCTTGGTAGCAGCTTTCTTCTGCTGAATTAAGATCGTCGGTTCGGCCTGAACTGCAAACCTCGTCACCAAATCATAGGCGTTATCGGTCGTTGGCATGCCCGCGTAATAGGTTTGGTATTGTTCCAGGGTGAAATCAAAACCGTATTGCAACAAGACCTGTTGCCACATATGAAAATGCAACGGTTCGGAATCAACCAATGTGCCATCAAAGTCGAAGAGTATGGTCGAGTAATCGTTCAAATCTCTACCTCATCAAATTTCAGATGATGCATAAACTCACGCAAAATAAGGATCTGCATATAAAAGTGCAGATCGGTCGGTAAAGGCTCTAATACGGGAGGATAACCTTCTGACACTTCTGCAAGCCGTCTGAAACAATCTTCGATTTCATCAAGCACAATCATGGCTTTACCCAATACCGACGATAATGATGAAAAGCCTGATCCCGTCACTTTTAATAGTCCGTCTTCAGGAAGTTGTGGTTTCAGTGGCATGAAGTGATTTTCAAGTAACTCGATTGCCACCTCGAGTTCGTAAGGAGACGGTGGCGATGATTTTAAAACATCGGCTAAATGTATCTGCCCTAAT
>QKFI01000211.1 GCA_003251455.1 Tolumonas sp. | reverse complement strand
ACTTTTTGATCTTGATGACACGCTGATTGATGGTGACAGTGCCACCTTGTGGTTTGATTTTCTGATTGAAAAAGGGATTGCGCCTCAGTCGATGCAGGCTGAAGAGCATGCGATGATCCAGCAGTATTATCGCGGCGAACTGGCCATGGAAGACTACATGGTTTTCACGTTGCAACCCTTGATTGGGAAAACGGTCGCGGAAGTCGAAACCCTGATGCAGGAACTGCTTCACCGAAGTATTGTGCCTCGCTTGTTTCCGCAAGGACTGGATCGGTTGCAATGGCATCGGGATCGGGGCGATCAGATCATTCTGATTTCAGCCAGCGGTGAACAGATCGTAAAACCAATTGCAGCTTATCTCGGAATCGATGACGTCATCGCCATCAATCTGGAACAGAACGAAGGCTGTTACACAGGCAAGACGACCGGTGTATTGAGCTATCAACAAGGGAAAGTCACGCGGTTGCAGCAATGGTTAACGGAACATCCGATTTCGCTGAAAGGAAGTTATGCCTACAGTGATTCAATCAATGACGTACCAATGCTCGAATTCGTCGAAATGCCATGGGTTATTAATCCGTCAGCGCGTTTACAGATGATTGCCGATCAACGCGGCTGGTTTATCGCCCAGTGGCAGAGAAAACACCCCGATTGGAGCAATACGATACCGATTTTGTTGATAAAATAGTCGGTCAATACGATTCCCTTGTGTACTGTATTGACTTATGGTCATTATAATTTCTATAATCCGCTCGCTTTCTGACATAAGGGTTGACCTTAATGATGCAAACAGAAAGAAATATCTCGGTGATTAGCGCAGCCCGGTAGCGCATCTGGTTTGGGACCAGAGGGTCAAAGGTTCGAATCCTTTATCACCGACCAAATTTTAAAGCCCCGCTGAATAGCGGGGTTTTTTTATGCCTGCAAATTAGACGAAGATAATTCTTATCCGATTTCGAACGCATCAAAAAAATGCCGCTCACATCTGTGAACGGCATTAAAATATGATCCGGATTTATCTGATGTATTGATTAAACTCTCAATGATTTAGCCTTCTCAATGATATTTTCTTCACTGAAGCCAAATAGTTTGAACAACTGATCGGCTGGTGCGGACTCTCCGAAGCTGTTCATACCGTTCCCAGAAGCCAGCGATGCCTGCTTCAACCGCCAGACGGGCTCTGACTGTTTTTGGCAATACCTGCTCTTTGTACGCAGCCGGTTGTTTGTCAAAACGCTCAGTACAAGGGATAGAAACCACCCGCACCTGTTTGCCTTCTGCGGCGAGTTTCTCTGCTGCAGCAACCGTGATACCCACTTCTGAGCCAGTCGCAATCAGGATGAGCTCTGGTGTGCCAGTGCAGTCTTTCAGAATGTAGCCACCTTTCTCGACGTCACTCAGTTGTGCTGCGGTACGCGGTTGTTGAGTCAAAGCCTGTCTGGAGAAAATCAGGGCACTCGGGCCGTTGTCTCGTTCAATCGCGGCTTTCCAGGCAATCGCCGATTCGACCTGGTCACAAGGACGCCAGGTTTCCATGTTGGGTGTCAGTCTGAGTGATGCCATCTGTTCGACTGGCTGGTGGGTTGGACCATCTTCCCCTAAACCGATGGAGTCATGGGTATACACGAAGATAGAGCGTTGTTTCATCAATGCAGCCATGCGCACGGCATTCCGGGCATATTCCATAAACATCAGGAAGGTACCGCCGTAAGGGATGAAACCACCATGCAGTGCCACGCCATTCATAATGGCGGACATGCCGAACTCACGCACGCCATAGTGCATGTAGTTGCCTTCAGGTGTTTCAGTGGATACGTCTAACGCACTGGTGTGACGAGTCAGGTTTGATGGGGCTAAGTCAGCAGAGCCACCTAAGAACTCCGGCAGGATTTTCGCGTAAGCATTCAGGGCTTTCTGGCTGGCCTGACGCGATGCAATATTGGCTGGGTTGGCTTGTAAGTCTTGAATGTATGCATTCACGGTTTCAGACCAGTTGGCAGGCAGAGTACCGGCGCTGCGACGTAACAGCTCTGCAGCTTCGATAGGGAATGCTGATTGGTAAGCTGCAAACTGTTTATCCCACGCTTGCTGTGCAGTCGTCCCTTTGTCTTTCGCATCCCATGCCTGATAAATCTCAGATGGAATTTCAAATGGCGCATAAGGCCATTTCAGGAACTCACGCACCTGGACAATTTCATCGTTACCCAGTGGTGCACCGTGGCAGTCATGGCTACCGGATTTATTTGGTGAGCCGTAACCGATGATGGTTTTACAGCAAATCAGGGTTGGTTGCGTGGTGTTGGCTTTTGCCTGTTCAATCGCTGCATTGATTTCTACTGGGTTATGACCATCGACAGAATCAATCACCTGCCAGCCATAGGCACGGAAACGGGCGGGGGTATCATCGCTAAACCAGCCTTCAACATGACCATCAATCGAGATGCCATTGTCATCCCAGAACGCAATCAGTTTGCCTAAACCTAACGTACCAGCCAGAGAACATGCTTCATGAGAAACACCTTCCATTAAACAACCATCCCCCATAAAGGCATAGGTGTAGTGGTCTACGATGTCATGACCTGGTTTATTAAATTGTGCAGCGAGAATTTTCTCAGCCAACGCCATCCCGACTGCATTGGCAATCCCCTGACCTAAAGGACCCGTGGTGGTTTCAATACCCGGTGCATACCCATATTCCGGATGGCCTGGGGTTTTAGAATGTAGTTGACGGAACTGTTTTAAATCATCCAATGACAGGTCATAACCAGTCAGATGCAACAGGGAATAATGCAGCATCGAGCCATGACCATTCGAGAGCACAAAGCGGTCTCGGTTTAACCATTTCGGGTCGGTTGGGTTGTGTTTATAGTGATGACGCCATAAGACCTCCGCAATATCCGCCATACCCATCGGGGCACCGGGATGGCCGGAATTGGCTTTTTGTACAGCATCGACACTGAGCATACGCACGGCATTCGCCAGGGTTTTTACATCAACACTCATCAGAAAACTCCACTCAAAAAATCCCCTGTCTCACTGACGTCACCGCTGCATTGGCTGCTCTCATTCGCACCATTCACATAGTTCGCTATGTTCATGGCGTCTCATTCACTTGCCGCCTTACTGTGACATCATTGAGTTGGGTCTTTGTCATTCCAAAATAAATAAAAAGAAATTGAAGATATGTGTTGTTGGTTCGCAGAAGTAAATCACGAGCGAGGATGGTGGGAAGGCAATCTCCGGCTCTGTGCGCCATGGATGGCGCGCTGAAGTCCCCATGGATGGGTTCACGACGTGCCGGAGAATGACTTGCCACTATCCGACGTTTTCACGCCGGACAACCAACAACACATCAACAAGTCATCAAGCCAAACGCGTTGCCAGTAACTGCTCCAGCTTCACCTGGTCAATGGCAAAGTTACGGATACCTTCCGCTAGTTTCTCGGTAGCCATGGCATCTTCATTGTGCTGCCAGCGGAATTCCGC
>QKFI01000433.1 GCA_003251455.1 Tolumonas sp. | reverse complement strand
TCCGAAACCGTGACCATTCCGACACGAGGATCTTTAATCTCACGTTGCAAAATCATCGCGATTTCGCGCTGGATCTGTTGAGAAACACGATCTGCTCTACCAAATTCTTTTGCCATGTTTAGCTCCACAAGAAACGGGGGCTATATTGCCCCCGCTTGCAAATTACAGCGAACGCTTAATTTCGACTGTTTCGTAAACTTCAATCTGGTCACCAGTACGGACATCATTGTAGTTTTTAACTGCAATACCGCATTCGTAACCATTCTTCACTTCAGGCACGTCATCTTTAAAACGGCGTAATGATTCAAGTTCACCTTCGTAAATAACCACGTTATCACGCAATACACGGATTGGGTTATTACGTTTAACAACACCTTCAGTAACCATACAGCCGGCAACAGCACCAAACTTCGGTGAACGGAATACGTCACGAACTTCAGCCAGACCAATGATTTCCTGTTTATATTCTGGTGCCAACATACCACTCATCGCCTGACGAACTTCATCAATCAGGTCATAGATGACTGAGTAGTAACGCAAATCAATGCTTTCTGATTCGATGATACGACGAGCAGAAGCATCTGCACGGACGTTGAAGCCCAATACAATTGCGTTAGATGCAGCAGCCAGTGTTGCATCAGTTTCTGTAATACCACCAACACCAGAACCGATGATTTTAACTTTAACTTCGTCAGTTGACAGCTTGTTCAGAGAGTCTGCGATTGCTTCTACAGAACCTTGGACGTCAGCTTTCAGAACCACGTTCAGCTCAGAAACTTCACCTTCAGTCATGTTAGAGAACATGTTTTCCAGTTTCGCTTTCTGCTGACGAGCCAGTTTCACTTCACGGAATTTGCCTTGACGATATAAAGCTACTTCACGCGCTTTTTTCTCATCACGAACAACAGTCGCTTCATCACCTGCAGAAGGAACACCTGATAAACCCAGGATTTCTACCGGCATAGATGGACCAGCTTCCAATACAGTGCGGCCTAATTCATCACGCATTGCACGAACACGACCATATTCCAAACCACACAGAACGATATCGCCCTGATGCAATGTACCTTCCTGAACCAGGATAGACGCAACTGGACCACGACCTTTATCCAGACGGGATTCGATAACAACACCACTTGCCATCGCATCTTTCACTGCAGTCAGTTCTAAAACTTCAGACTGCAGCAGGATTGCGTTCAGTAAGTCATCGATGCCTTCACCGCTTTTTGCAGAAACCTTAACGAATTGGTTTTCACCGCCCCATTCTTCAGGGATAACGCTATGACGTGTCAATTCATTCATAACACGATCAGGGTCTGCGTCTGGTTTATCAATCTTGTTGACAGCAACAACGATTGGCACATTTGCAGCCTTCGCATGCTGAATCGCTTCGATTGTTTGTGGCATCACACCATCATCTGCAGCAACAACCAACACCACGATATCAGTCGCTTGAGCACCACGCGCACGCATTGCAGTAAACGCTGCGTGACCAGGAGTATCCAGGAATGTGATACTGCCTGTATCAGTATCTACGTGGTAAGCACCAATATGCTGTGTAATACCACCAGCTTCACCAGAAGCTATTTTGGTTTTACGAATATAGTCCAGCAGAGAAGTTTTACCGTGGTCAACGTGACCCATGATCGTTACAACTGGAGCTCGAGCTTCACTTTTCGCTGTTGAATCACGATCTTGTAATACTGCTTCTTCTAACTCATTTTCACGGCGCAGAGTTACTTTATGGCCCATTTCTTCAGCCACAAGCTGTGCGGTTTCCTGATCAATGACTTGGTTAATGGTCGCCATCGCACCCATTTTCATCATGACCTTGATAACTTCCACACCTTTCACCGCCATTTTCTGAGCAAGTTCGCTTACAGAAATTGTTTCACCAATCACGATGTCACGGTTAACAGGCTGCGCTGGTTTCTGGAAACCATGCTGCATTGAGTTAGGCGTCTGAATTTTTGCGCGCTTACCTTTTTTAACACGAGAATTAGAGCGTTCAGCTCGGTCTTCTTCATGTGAATTCTTTTTGGTTTTAGCGACACCAGTTCGGCGACGACCTTTAGATTCGTCCTGACGCTCACGCTCTGCTTCAGCTTCTTTGACAAATTTAGATGTTGTTTCACCCAAATCATCGCTTAATTCAGCACGGCGTCGCGCTTCTTCTTCTTCAGCCCAACGACTTTCATTCTCTTCAGCCAGTCTTCAGCAATACGCTGTGCTTCAGCTTCTGCTTTACGACGAGCTTCATCTTCTTGTTTTTTCTTTAATGCCTCTGCTTCGCGTTTGGCATTATCATCCGCACGTTTATCTGCCTCAGCTTTCACTTTTATAGCCTTCTCACTAGTCGACTGTGCTGCTGCGTCCTGATTATCTGCAGCTTCTGCTTTTGATTTTGCTTCAGCTTCTTTGCGCGCTTTTTCTTCTGCTTCTTTACGTGCTTTTTCTTCTGCTTCTTTACGCGCCAGTTCCGCTTTCGCTAACTCTTCCTGACGCGCTTTTTCTTCAGCATCTAAACGCGCCTTTTCTTCGGCATCTTTCTGTTGTTGAGCTTCATCAATAACAGAACGGTGCACATAAGTTTTAGATTTACGAACTTCGATTTGAACTTCTTTATTTTTACCACCTGCACCCTGAACATTCAGAGTACTTTTGGTTTTACGTTGCAAAGTCATACGCTTTGGTTCAGCACCGTCTGCACCATGCTGCTTTTTAAGATGATCCAACAGTAACTGTTTTTCTTTTTCAGTTACCATGGAATCTGCATCTTTTTTCAACCCTGCATCATTAAATTGTTGTACTAACCGATCAATCGGTGTACCGACTTCAATGGCTAATTGTTTTATTGATAAATCTGCCATCCATTACCTCCGCAGTATTACTCTGCCTGTTCACCGAACCAACAAATATTGCGTGCAGCCATAATTAAATCGCCTGCATGCTGCTCAGTGATACCTGGAATACCACTTAAATCATCAACGCCCTGTTCAGCCAGGTCTTCCAGGGTTGAAACGCCACGCGCTGCCAGCTCAAAAGCTAACTCCTGCGTCATACCATCTAATGACAGTAAGTCTTCAGCTGGCGCAGCACCTGCTAATGATTCTTCTTTTGCCAATGCCTGAGTGCTTAATGCTTCTTTAGCACGGTTACGTAATTCTTCGATTTGTTCATCATCCAAATCTTCAATACGCTGTAATTCACTCAATGGCACATAGGCTATTTCTTCTAATGTTGAGAAACCTTCATCAACCAGCAATTCGGCAAAATCATCATCAATATCAAGAGCCTGAGTAAACAGATTCAAAATACGATCTTTCTCAACTTCATGTTTCTTTTGCATATCTTCAACAGTCATCACGTTCAGTTCCCAACCTGATAATTGGGATGCTAAGCGAACGTTCTGTCCATTTCGGCCAATCGCCTGCGCAAGATTGCTGGCAACGACAGCGATATCCATTGTGTGTGTATCTTCGTCAACGACCAAAGATGCTACATCAGCAGGAGCCATTGCATTGATAACAAACTGAGCTGGATTATCGTCCCACAATACAATGTCGATGCGCTCACCGCCTAACTCACCCGATACAGCCTGAACACGGGCACCACGCATACCAACGCAAGCACCAACAGGATCAATGCGACGGTCATTTGTTTTGACGGCGATTTTTGCACGAGATCCTGGGTCACGTGCAGCCCCTTTAATTTCGATGATTTCTTCACCGATCTCAGGAACTTCTATACGGAATAATTCTTTCAGGAAATCTGGATGTGTACGACTGATGAACAACTGTGAACCACGCGCTTCCGGTTTCACTGCCGCTAACAAACCTTTTACTCGATCGCCGGTGCGGAAAGATTCACGAGGTAACATATCTTCGCGGTACAAAGCACCTTCAGCATTATTACCCAAATCAAGAATAATACTGTCTCGGTTAACTTTTTTGACAACACCGGTAACGATTGTACCTTCGTATTCACGGAACTGTTCAACAACCTGAGCGCGTTCAGCTTCACGAACTTTCTGAACAATAACCTGTTTTGCAGTCTGTGTTGTAATACGGTCAAAAGTGATTGATTCGATCTGTTCCTCGACATAATCGCCAAGTTGGAGCTCAGGTTCATCAAAGCGAGCTGCATCCAGTGAAATTTCACGATAAGGATTTTGCATTACACTTTCATTTTCGACAACCATCCAACGGCGGAATGTATCAAAATCGCCAGTTTTACGATCGATAGAAACTCGAACTTCAATATCACCTTCATATTTCTTTTTTGTTGCTGTCGCCAATGCGGTTTCCAGTGCCTGGAAAATTTTTTCGCGAGGTACCGCTTTTTCATTTGAAACGGCATCAACAACTAAAAGGATTTCTTTATTCATTATCCAA
>QKFI01000100.1 GCA_003251455.1 Tolumonas sp. | reverse complement strand
AACACCTTGCATAAAGCCAGGGAAATATTCGTGAGAAGTACGGCCACGACGGTTTTCCTGCTGGTAACCGCCATGAGCAACCTGAACGCGATGCGGTTGAAACTCTCGAACCCAGCGGCCATGAAATGCCATCAGTTCAGCAGCTCGTTCTGGCAGCGGTAATGTTAATGCAAAGCGATCTACCTGATATGGAGTTGCTTTTATATTGGTTAAAGTCTGGCGAGTTTGAATCACATCGGTCACTGGGTCGAGATTCAATTCGCAAGTCAGTTTTAAACCTGCAATTTTATCTTCAAGCACTAAACAGACATCGTTACCGTTTTGCTGAACAGAGGAAAACTCGAAGACAGGTGACCAGTCATAACCCTGACGGTGACCTTCTAAACCAGAACTGCTAAAGACGCCTCGGCCTTGTTCCGGACTTAATGTCAGCGGTGTATCTGCATCCAAACGACCATTTGGTACAGCTCGTTTCATGGATTGAATTGCTTGCGCGTCAAATGATTTAAGCGGGCTGCCCCAATAAAGAACTTCAACAACAGGACGGATCTGAATGATCAAGTCTGAGTTGTGACCATGCAGGTGAATCACATTTTCATTCATTCACGTTAACTCCACCAGAAAAAAGATTATGTCATCTTGATGGAATTAAATTATTCCAAAACGTTTTGGATCAAAACCGAAACGTTTTGGAAGTGTGATTAATGACAAGATCGAGAGGGTAAATCCAAAATAAATGAGAACTAACTAACGTTTTGGAAGGTAACGAGGAAGAAGGGGATTGTTATTTTAAAAAACGAACAGAATTGCCTTCAATGATTTCTGGTTTCCAGAGAACATGGAGTTTTTCCGGCGTTTCTCCATTCATCAACGCAATGGTCATATCCGCGATCTGTTTGCTTTTTCTTTCAGAAGTAGATAACTGAACACTGGTCATCATGCAATCCGACAGCGTGTCTGGTGGCAAACCATCATAAGCAATCAAAGAAATATCGATACCAGGCTTTAGACCCGCTTGTTCAGCGGCCATGACTGCGCCATCAGCTAACATGCTACTGTCAATAAGAATGGCGGTTGGCCTGTTTTTCAATGAAAGAATATGTTTCATACCGGCCAGTCCGTTACGACGATTTCGCTCCAACTGAACAATATAGTTTTCCGGTATTCTTAAACCATATTCTTTCATCTGTTGGATATAGCCTTCTCGCCGCTGGTGGACAAAAGCCCGATCATCACTCCCACCTAGAAAAGCAATTTGAGAATGGCCTTTTTCGACCAGATAGCTCACAGCCTGCCGGCTGCCTGATTCACAGTCGAAATCAATCCATGCATATGGCTGTGTTGTGTTTGTTCTGCCAAATGAAAGAAACTTATGACCACGTGATTGCAGATACTGAATTCTACTGTCGTCCTCCAATACGTCCATGACAATCAGTGCATCCACTTTTCCACTTTCTATCAGACGAATATAGGGAGAGTGACCGTCATGTTCCTGATCGGAAACCATCACGATATCAATATTGAAATCAGCGAATGCTTTTGTAATGTTGGCGACGATATCCAGAAGATTTGGATCATATAACGCGGTTGTTACCATTGGATAAACCAAGCCAACGGCGTCAGTTCTACCTGTTTTTAGTCGTCTGGCGGATGCATTTGGGAAATAACCACGCGCTTCAGCTGCAGCAATGATCAATTGGCGGGTATGTTCAGCAACATCACTGTAACCATTTAACCCCCGGCTGACAGTTGTCACTGAAATACCTAATTCCTGAGCAATTGCTTTTAACGACATTCGACTACCATAAATGGCTACTACAGAGGGGATCACTTTAGGAAATCTGGAATAATCGATAATCCAGAATAAAATTGGCTTACTAAAATTAGGCTTTTCACTCTGTGACCCAGATAAAAATAACGCTCCATGGGGAGCGTTATTTGTTAACTATCTGTAATCAATCAAATGATTATTCGTCAATGCTACGCAGCAGAGCGTTGATACCAACTTTAGACAGCGTTTTTTGGTCTACTTTCTTCACGATTACTGCGGCATACAGGCTGTATTTGCCACATTTTGAAGGCAGCGAACCTGAAACAACGACTGATCCTGCTGGAACTTTACCATAGTGGATTTCGCCAGTTTCACGGTCATAAATACGAGTAGACTGACCGATGAATACGCCCATAGAAATTACAGAGCCTTCACCAACGATCACGCCTTCTACAACTTCTGAACGAGCACCGATGAAGCAGTTATCTTCGATAATGGTAGGGCCAGCTTGCAGCGGCTCCAGAACACCACCGATACCAACACCACCAGACAGGTGAACGTTTGCACCAATCTGTGCACATGAACCAACAGTTGCCCATGTATCAACCATGGTGCCTTTACCTACGTATGCACCGATGTTTACATAAGAAGGCAGCAGTACTGCATTTTTGTCGATGAAAGAACCTTTACGAACAGTTGCCTGCGGAACAACACGGATAGATTCTTCTTTGAAACGATCAGCAGTGTAGTCAGCAAATTTCAACGGAACTTTGTCGTAATACTTAGTGCCTGCGCCTTCCAGCACTTCGTTGTTGTTAATACGGAAGTACAGCAGAACCGCTTTCTTCACCCACTGATGCACCACCCATTCTCCGGCGATTTTTTCTGCAACACGGATCTGGCCAGCATCCAGCATTTCGATGGTTTGCAGAATAGCTTCACGTACGATTGGATCGACGCTGTTTGGAGTAATAGAATCGCGACGCTCAAAAGCGTCATCAATGATGCGTTGTAAATCAGACATGTTTCTCTCCCTAAAAAAACGGTTCTTTTTATCACATTTCGTCGGTAGGATTTAGCTTTTCTATCAGTTTTTCTTCCAGCTTTTTCTTATCTTCCTCAGTCAATGGAAGATTATCCAAGCGGGATAAACTAAAGAAGTCTTCGACTCGTTCACCGATAGTTGTGATTTTGGCTGCATGAACCTGAAGTTCACACTCTTGGAATACTGCACCGATACGTGCTAATACCCCGGGGCTATCCAATGCAACCAATTCAATCAAGCTGTGAGTGTTATCGCCTCTTTCCGGCAGATAGGTCACTCGAGTCGGCACCTGGAACTGACGGTGACGTCTTGAGATTTGGCGATATGGCGGTAATGAATAACCAGGACGGATCAATGCTTGTTCCAGTGATTGAATAATCATCGGAACACGATCAATCACAACTGGTTCACCATTCGGCTCCGTAACCACAAAGGTATCCATGACATAGCCATCTTTCGCGGTCATGATCTGTGCGTCATGAATGTTCAGATTTTTGTGATCGAGAATGGCGGCAACTGTCGCAAAAAGATTTGGCATGTCGTGACAATAAAGGAACAGCTCACTTCCGCCACGTGTTTTATGGTTTCCATACACAACAAGTGGTTTATCCATCTTGTCTGCATGATCCAGAATATGACGACTATGCCATGCAATTTGCTCTGAACTATGACGCAGGAAATAGTCTGCTTTAAACTTCTGCCATAGTGCACTGATCTTACTTTCTTCATAACCCTGAATTTTCAGGATCAGCATGGATTGACGTTGATTCTCACGAATACGCAAACGCATATCTGGTGGGTTTTCCAGGCCCTGACGTAACGCTTTCTGTGTTGCAAAGAATAACTCTTTTAATAGCGTGCCTTTCCAGTCATTCCAGAGGGAATCATTGGTTGCACAGATATCAGCAACGGTCAGACAATATAGATAACCCAAATGCTCTTCGTCACGGACTGCTTCTGCGAATTCCGTGATGACATCCGGATCATAAATATCACGACGTTGTGCGGTGACAGAGAAAAGCAGGTGACTTTTTACCAGCCAGGCAACCAGACGACTTTCATAACGATCCAGACCATGAAGCTCACAGAAATGAATCGCATCGTTTGCGCCTAATTCTGAATGATCGCCACCGCGACCTTTCCCGATATCATGGAAGAGGGCAGCCAGATACAGCAGTTCCGGCTTATTCAATCGGTTGAATACTTCAAAGAACAGCGGATGTAATTTCTGACGTTCAGGTTGCTGGAAGCGATAGATATTTTTTAACAGGCGATGCGTATGTTCATCAACGGTGTATGCATGAAACATATCAAACTGCATCTGACCAACGATCTGATTCCATTGTGGGAAATAAGCCGCCAGTACCCCATGTTCATGCATCAACGTAAATGGAAGTG
>QKFI01000186.1 GCA_003251455.1 Tolumonas sp. | reverse complement strand
ATCAAGGATCGTATATCAGGGGTGCATATTCTAGCGGGTTTAGCTGATCAATAAAATCAAAGAACGATCTTTAGGAAAAGAGGATCGCTTATTATAAAAAGGATCTTTATATGATCTTTTTATTGATCGTTATTATTAGGATCGCAGCTATCTGTGTATAACTAAAAAATGATCAATATGATCAAGTGATTGGAATGGATCGATTCCTGTGTTTTTTCGTTGATCCAGAGCACATAAACATGAGCATAACCTAGGTATTTATACACAGACTCAATCGATCTATCTATTTGTTAATAGGATAAAAAGAGCTTAATCAACGGTTTTCAAGGATCTTATTCACATAAAAAAATTACAGGATCGAATGTTGTGGGTATCTGTGTTTTTTATACGATCTTGCTGTCTGATTTTTGTGGATAAATCTGTGCAAGGCTTTTCTGATAAGCATTCGTCAGCGTTGTGGGTAAGATCTTGCGGTAAAAAAGAGATCTGAACGTCAGATGGCCCGATCTCTTTTTCGGGTTATTTTAACAGCGGGATCCAGGTTTCAAACCAGGCATCGGCGGCGTCTTCCGGTAATGCTTGTTGTGTGACATCGATCTCGATCCCTTCACCCAGTTTTTGTGCGGCACACTGTTCCAGGAGTTGATCCAGCAAACGGCCGGCTCCGCAGAAGGTATCATAGTTGCTGTCCCCAATGGCCACGATGGCGTACTGAAGATCTGGTAAAGGGGGATTCTGCAGGGCGAGGGCTTCTGTAAACGGCCTCAGATTGTCTGGCACGTCTCCTGCGCCATGCGTCGAGGTGACCACCAGCCATATGGTATCCTGAGCTTTGGTGTTCAGGAGCGTCGCGAGATTGGGTTTGTAGTGCAGGGTTGTCTGGTGGTTTGCTTCCTGCAATTTCTCTGACAGATGTTCTGCCACGTATTCTGCACCGCCAAGGGTGGAGCCAATAATGATTTCTATGTGAGCCATGATTTCTCCGGAAAATAAAAAAGGAGCCTTCAGGCTCCTTTTTAGGGTATTCGTGACGTCGTATCAACTACACGCGACGTTTGAATTCGCCAGTACGAGTGTCAATCTCGATTTTGTCACCGATTTTTACGAAATCAGCTACAGAAATCGTTGCATCAGTACCTTTCAGTTTCGCAGGCTTCATTACTTTACCTGAAGTGTCGCCACGAACTGATGGTTCAGTGTATTCAACTTCACGAACGATCGTGATTGGCAGTTCCATGGAGATTGCTTTACCTTCGTAGAAGGTTACTTCACAGATGTCTTCCATACCGTCGATCAGGTAGTTCAGTACGTCGCCCAGGTTTTCTTTTTCGATATCGTATTGGTTGTATTCAGTATCCATGAATACATACATAGGATCAGCGAAGTAAGAATAAGTACATTCTTTACGTTCCAGCTGTACAGTATCCAGTTTGTCATCAGCTTTGAATACAGTTTCAGCACCTGCGCCAGACAGCAGGTTTTTCATTTTCATTTTCACAACCGCAGAGTTACGGCCTGATTTGTTGAATTCGGTTTTCAGTACGACCATTGGGTCTTTACCCATCATGATAACGTTACCGACACGGATTTCCTGAGCGATTTTCATGCGTTCAATTCCTGAATTGAGCTTAAACGTAAATTTACGCGCAGCATTCTAGCTGTTTTTCGACAAATTGCACCAATTGATTGGCTAAATTTCCACCAGCGAGTGCTTTCTCTGGCCAGGAATGGGTCTCATTTTGCCAAATATTCCATTTTTTCTGAATATCAGGCCAGATTTCCGGCCATTCGTCCTGATTTTCGTGGTTAAACGCAAAGAACAGGGATTTGACTGCATCGGTGAGTTCAGCCGGATAATCGGCGGTATATCGGGTGAGAAAGGCTGCCAGTTTTTCCAGATGAGCGGCATCTTCCTGAGGGTAAATATGCCAGAGGAAAGGACGGGCTGCCCATTGTGCGCGCAGGAAAGAATCTTCACCGCGTACGATATTAAAATCACAGCTCCATAATAATTCGTCATAGCCCTGTTGATCGGTCATGGGCAGTATTTCCAAAATCAAGGCGTCCTGTTGCCAGCGGGAACCTGCTGTATGTGGTATATCGTGAAAGATCGATTTCAGGCTGTTCAGGCTTCGTCCAAACGGGGCCAGACAACGGATCGGTATTGCGGATTGCTGCCATTGTGTCAGCAAGGCTGGTAACGCGGCATTTTCATAACTGAACAGGCTGATAAAGAATTCCTGAGGACGGGGCGGTAATAAACCACGTTGCTGACAGAAAAACTCCCGTTGGGCTGAGTTTTGTTGCCATCGATCTCGCTGTTCAAATAGTAGCGATTCACATAACAAACCACCGCTTTTTTCACTAAAGCCGGGAAAGAAGAAAAATTTGGTGAGTCCTTGTTGTTGTGAGGACAAGCCATGACAACCATCGATCCACGCTTCAGCGCTCAGGTATTCCAGATTCAGCCAGATCGGCGGCTTTTCCATGCCTCGCATTTTGGCTTGTACGGATGCTGGGAGCTCACAGGCAAACGCTTCCACGATGACTTCTCCCGGATGAAAATCAGTGGGGAAGTGCGGATCCCAGCGGCAAATCAGAATTTGATCAATCATCTGGACGGCTAAGGAAGGATCCAGCGATGGACAAAGCCGTTGGAAGCTTCCCAGATCGTCGATCCATAAACGTACATGGCGTTGATGTTCCTGTTGTAACTGTCGAGCCAAGCGCCAGGTAACACCGATATCACCGTAATTATCGATGACGGTGCAAAAGATATCCCAGAAAGGTTTTTTTTCAGTCATCAGAGGTCTTTTCCTGCAAGATATAAAAAGGATCGTAGCAAAAAATCAGGCAGAATAGCGGCGCAGACCAAGATTTATTGAAAGAGAAACTCATGCAAGCAAATTTGATGTTGTTGGTAACGGCGGCGATCTGGGGTTTTGCCTTTGTCGCGCAACGGGTGGCGATGGAGCATTTAGGGCCGTTTACCTTTAATGGTGTTCGTTTTCTGTTGGGCACGGTGTCTTTATTACCGCTGATCTGGTTTTTTTCACGGCACAAACCTGTTGCTCGTAGTGTGGAAGCAAAAATATCGATTTGGTTAGCGGGTGGTGTTGCCGGTACGATCTTATTTATTGCGGCAGCATTACAGCAGGTCGGATTGTTATATACCACGGCAGCAAAAGCCGGATTTATTACAGGCCTGTATATGATTCTGGTGCCATTTCTGGGTATTTTTCTGCGTCATGTCACCGGTTTGAATGCTTGGATTGGCGCAGTGATTGCGTTGATTGGTCTCTATTTATTAAGTATCAATGAAGATTTCACCATGTCCCGTGGTGATTTTCTGATGTTTATCGGTGCAATTTTCTGGGCTTGCCATATTTTATGGATTGATTTCATTGGTCATCGGGTGAATGCATTGCGTTTGTCCGCAGTGCAATTTTTCTTTTGTGGTCTTTTAAGTCTCTCGGTTGCGTTCTGGCTGGAAACACCCCGGATTGAGAATGCGCTGGCGGCTTGGGAATCTGTTTTATTTGCCAGTTTTATCAGTGTTGGCATTGCCTATACGTTACAGGTGATCGCTCAGAAGAAAGCAAAACCGACACATGCTGCCATTATTATGAGTATGGAAGCGGTGTTTGCCGCAATCGGGGGCGTTATTTTCTTGCAGGAAGGTTTATCGGTCCGTGGCTGGACTGGTTGCGCACTGATGATGACCGGTATGTTGTTATCCCAGATCCCGTTACCAAAATTCGTGAAAACAACCAGTTAACCTCGTTGAGGAGTTTATTGTGTCACAGCGGTTAAATGATTATATCCAGCCATTGATGGCGTTACTGATTCTGATCGTGATCGTGGGTGCTGCATTCATGGTGGTTGCACCATTCATTATTGCGACGCTGTGGGCTGTGATTCTGGTGACGGCCACTTGGGAGCCATTTTGCTGGTTGTCCGCTCGTCTGGGAGGACGGGATGGTATTGCGGCAACTTGTGTGGTCACGTTGCTGGCATTGTTTATTCTGTTGCCACTGGTACTGGCTTCTGTCGAGTTTGCACAGCAACTGACATTATTGGCAAGAGAATTACAGCATCAGATTGAAGCGGGGATCTGGCCGGAATTACCGCTTTGGTTAAAGGATATTCCGTATCTTGGCGATTGGATCCAAACGCAGTGGCTTGCTCTGCAACAACAGGATATTCAGGTCTTAACCCAGTTTAAAGGTCTGGTTGCTCCGGTAGCGAAAACCATGTTAAGCATGGCTGGTTCGTTTGGTGCTGGTTTGTTGATGTTGTTGATAAGCCTACTGATTTCCGGTGTGCTTTATGCGAACGGGGACAGAATGCATCGCTGGGTGCTGGCTTTTACGCACCGGATTGCGCCGGAAGAAGGAATTCATCTACTTCAAGTGACCCATGCCACCATTCGGGGCGTTGTAAACGGATTTATTGGTGCGGCGATTGCGCAGGGGGTGATGGCCTGGTTTGGTTATGTGGTGGCGGGAGTTCCACATGCATTGAGTCTGGGGCTGGCGACCTGTCTGGTTTCCATTATTCCCGGAGGTCCTATGCTGTTGGCAATCCCTGGCATTGGCTGGCTCTATCAGCATGGCGAACTGGGATGGGCTGTGTTTTTAGCGCTGTGGGTTTTATTGGGTGTTGGTTCGATTGATAACGTCGTGAAATCATTGGTAATTGGCCGTAACAGCCCTTTACCGCTGGTCTTTGTATTGATCGGCGTGGCCGGTGGGGCGATTAGTCTCGGACTGCTCGGCGTTTTTCTGGGGCCGATTTTGCTGGCGCTGGTTTTTGCACTGTTGAAGAATTGGGTTCAACCGGAAGCTGAAGAAGAAACCAATCCTTCGGTCTGAAATTCTGGATTAACTATTCGGCGTTTGCCATTCACAGCCGGATAGTTTTCCAGCCAGAAAATCGATCAGTGTTTTTACTTTTTTGGATAGATGCTTCCGTGTTGGATAGACTGCGTGGATCCCAAAATGGGGACCGGCCCAGTCAGGCAGGAAGGTCATCAATCGGCCGGCTTGAATATCCGGGCTGACCATAAATGCAGGTTGTAATGCGATGCCCTGTCCACCCAAAATAACGGCACGGATCGTATCCCCGTTATTGGTATGCATCCGGGGTTTGACGGCAATCGCTCTCTCTTCCCCATCTTTATGCTTGAAATGCCACACATCTCCGGTTGGTAGGTAAGAATAAGAGATCACCTGATGTTGTGAGAGCTCATCAGGGGTTTGCGGCGTCCCATGTTTCTGTAGATATTCAGGTGCTGCACACACAATGGCATAGCCATTGGCCAATTTCCGAGAAACTAATGATGAGTCAGCCAGATTGCCAATTCGGATCGCTAAATCAAAGCCTTCTTCCAGTAAATCGACCCGGCGATCATTCAATTCAACATCGAGGGTAATTGATGGATACTGTTCCAGAAATTCAGCCCAGAGCGGAGCGAGATATCGGGTACCAAACGTCAAGGGTGCATTGATGCGGATATGACCGATCAGACTACTGTTGCTGGCACCTACCGTATTATCGGCATTATCTAAGTCAGCTAAAATTTCTTTGGTGCGCTGGTAATAATCTTTTCCTGCTTCGGTAAGAGAAAGACGTCTTGTCGAACGCTGTAATAAGCGGACACCGAGATAGGTTTCTAATTCCTGGATATAGCGGGATATTGCTGCCTTGGAGCTATGAAGGCGTTGCGCTGCTGCAACAAAACTACCACTTTCAACGACGGCGATCAGGGCTTGAATACTACGAATTCTATCCACGGATTGTTCCTGTTTTTGCAATAGTCAATCTACAGAAACTGTATTTATTAATACCCGACAATTCTACTATACTTTTTTAAGCCAACGGAAGATGGTCGCATATTTAAATATGTTTTGAAGTGATGGATCTCACATGAATACAAATGATTGTGGAGTCACGAAAATGAACACTACCTTTGTACGCTTAGCGATTGCAGCTATTTTGACAGTTGCTGCAACAGCTAGTTACGCAGAAATCGATACCTACCGTGCTCACGGTACTATCCAAAATATTGATGCTGCAAGTGGCAAAGTTACGCTGATGCAGGATCCAGTTCCTGCGCTCGGATGGCCAGGTAGGACCATGACATATCGTGTCGATGGTAAAAATATCCTAAATGGTATTCAAGCGGGGCAGAAAGTCGATGTCCAGTTTTCAACGACCTCGCCTTATGACGCATCAGCACACTTCGTTACACCTGCAGGTCAGTAATAACAACAAGGCAGGATTCGCCGTCTACTTCAATCCTGCCTTATTTATTCCCTTTATTTAGTTTTCGCAATTTCGTGCTTTGAATATCAAATCGCGCGTTTTCTTGCATTCTGGAGAAATGATCATGAATACATTTTCAACTTTAAAAACAGCTTTAGCCGTCGCTGCTGTTTCTCTTTCTTTTATTGGTGCCGCGAACGCCACAGGCAATCATGATGGTGGTTTAATGAAACAGATGATGAATCCGACTTATCAGGTGAAACCAATTACGGATCCTGCTGCTCAGAATCGGTTACACACGGTTGTGATTTCTGGAGATAATGATGGTGGCCTGATGGCAGAAATGAGCCCGGTGAAAGTAGAACAACATTTCACAGCGGCGGATCAAGCTCGCTTAGCTCACATCGTTCTTCGTGATGCCAGCTAAAACCAACACGTTACCTTGAACGATATTTGCTACACATTTGATGAAAACGCGTTAGAGTAGATTTCCTATATTTTATTGAATAACGCGTATGTTTACTCAAGAACATCTGCTTCTGCTTGCAAGAACTCCGATGCCTTTCGGAAAATATCAGGGGCGGATGTTAGTCGATTTACCTGAAGAATATCTGCTCTGGTTTGCCAAAAAAGGATTCCCCAAGGGTCAATTAGGGGAGCTGATGGCATTGTGTCTGGAGCTGAAGATTGAAGGGTTAGATCGTCTCATTAAACCTTTGAAAACCTCTTCCTGATTTTTCCTGTTTTCCTGCTTCTGACAATCACTGATACACTTTAAACAGAATGTTGAATATTTACATATCGAAATATCTCGATATATAGTAATGCCATCTGTTCAGGTGATGAAAATGACCAATCAAGAAGTTGATTCCATTATTAAAGCGTTGGCGAATCCGGCACGGCGAGACATTTTGCACTGGCTGAAAACGCCAGCAGAAAGCTTTCCGAATCAGACGTCTCCGTATGATTATGGGATCTGTGTCGGACAGATTTTCGAACGGGCAGGGCTTTCGCAATCCACCGTTTCATCGCATTTAGCAACATTGCAGCGCGCTGGTTTATTGACGTCAACGCGGGTTGGGCAGTGGGTTTACTATCAGCGAAATGAGGCTGTGATTGCGGAGTTTACTGCACACATTCAGCAGGCTTTATAAAATCCGGAGGTTTTATGACCACCTTGTTTGATCCAATCCAGATGGGCGATTTGTCGCTGAAAAACCGTATCATCATGGCACCGTTAACGCGTTGTCGGGCGAGTGAAGGCCGTGTGCCGAATGCTTTAATGGCAGAATATTATGCGCAACGTGCAACAGCAGGGATGATTCTGACTGAAGCAACGTCAGTGACGCCAATGGGGGTTGGTTATCCGGATACACCAGGTATCTGGTCTGATGAACAAGTGGATGGCTGGAAACTGATCACCGAAGCTGTTCACAAGGTGGGTGGCAAGATTGTCATGCAATTATGGCATGTCGGTCGTATTTCTGATCCTGTCTATCTGAATGGTGAATTACCGGTAGCGCCAAGCGCGATCGCAGCGCAAGGGCATGTCAGTCTGATCCGCCCGTTGAAATCATACGTGGTTCCGAGAGCACTGGAATTAGAAGAGATCCCGGCAATTATCGAGGCGTACCGGAAAGGCGCAGAAAATGCGAAAAAAGCCGGATTTGATGGGGTCGAAATTCACGGTGCGAATGGCTATCTGCTCGATCAGTTCCTGCAAAGTACAACGAATCTGCGGACGGATGCATATGGTGGTTCGATCGAAAATCGGGCTCGGTTATTACTGGAAGTGACCGATGCTGCCATCAGTGTCTGGGGAGCTGGTCGTGTTGGCGTGCATCTCGCGCCAAGAGGCGATTCTCATACCATGGGGGACAGTGATCCGGCTGCGACCTTTGGCTATGTGGCGAAAGAGCTGGGTAAACGCCAGATTGCGTTTATTTTCACCCGTGAAAACTTTAATGCGCCGGCACTGACGCTTCAGTTAAAACAAGCGTTTGGCGGTGCGTTTATCATCAATGAACAGTTAACCAAAGAAACGGCACAAACCTTGTTGAATGCAGGTGTTGGTGATGCTGCTGCATGGGGAAAACAGTTTATTGCCAATCCGGATCTGGTAGCCCGTTTATATCAGAATGGTCCGTACAATGAATTACGGACCGATGTGATGTATGGTGGTGGCGAAGAAGGGTATACCGACTACCCAACACTGTAAGGGTCAAAAAAGAAAGGGAAAGACAAAGACGTCTTTCCCTTTTTCGTTACATAGAGGCTATTTTTGTAACAACACCTTTGCGCGGGCGACGACATTGTCGACGGTGAATCCAAACATCCGGAAGAGTTCATCTGCCGGGGCTGATTCACCAAACGTGGTCATGCCAACCACATCCCCGTTTAATCCAACATATTTGTACCAAAAGTCTGCAATACCAGCTTCGATAGCCAACCGTGCGGTCACTGATTTTGGTAATACGGACTCTTTATATTCCGCATCCTGACGATCAAAGACTTCCGTACATGGCATCGAAACCACCTGAACCTGAACACCTTCTGCAGATAACTGTTCCGCAGCCTGCATCGCCAGGCCAATTTCAGAGCCTGTGGCAATCAGTAGTAATTCAGGAGTGCCTTGGGTGGCTTTCAAGACGTAACCACCTTTCACGACATTAGCCAATTGTGTGGTATCACGTGTCTGCTGCGGCAGATTCTGACGTGAGAAGATCAAGGCAGAAGGGCCGGTCTGATGTTCAATGGCATATCGCCAAGCCACCGCGGTTTC
>QKFI01000172.1 GCA_003251455.1 Tolumonas sp. | reverse complement strand
ACATCCTAATCGTCCGATTTCACGCATAGGCTGGGCCACACTGCTGATATTCATCACGCGCGCCAGCATCGTATTATCAAATCCAACGACCAGAACCTGTTCAGGCACTTTAATACCGCGCTGGTTCAATAATTCAATGACCTGCTGAGCAGCAACATCGTTAAACGTAAAAATGGCTGAAAATGGCAGAGTCTCATGTTGATCCAGATACGCATTGAAACAAGCGGATAATTCAGCTGCGGTTAATGCAGGCGTCCGAATAATATTTTCTTCGGCAAGATGTACCCCAAGTTCAGTTAACTTGTCCCGGAAACCAATAAACTTCTGCTCCGACTCATCTGTCGCACCCAGATAGCCAATATCGGTATGACCCATACTGATCAGATGTTCAGCCACCTGACCACCACCCTCAGTATGATCAACAGCTACACAGTTAAAACCTGATAGTAACTGCGTCAGCACAACAACTGGAAATGGTACATGATTGAGTGCTTCGAGATGCTCATTACTACGAGAGCAAGGAACGATGAATAAACCATCGAGTTTATATTTCTGGCATTCCTGCAACAGAGTTAATTCACGCTGAGTATCTCCGCGAGAATTAAAAACCAATAACGCCCGGCCAAGAAACTGTGCTTCTTGTTCTACGACATCAAGTAATTCCGCGAAATAAGGGTTCACCAGATTGGGTAGAATGATCGCAAACAAAGCCTGTTTGCTATTCGATGTTTTTCGTTTCGCTAATGGCTGGTTATAGACGTAGCCCAGTTCTTTCAGGACTGCTTGCACATGGGCTGTCGTTTCCGGCAGCACTTTGTCAGAACCATTCAAGACTCGAGATACTGTAGCGATCGATACACCAGCTAATTGCGCAACATCTCTAATTGTGGTCATAAATTGCCTCAAAATATCCTATTGATTTTATTATAAATATAATTTCATTTGAACAAGACGAGTGATTCCTTGTACGGGTTTCAATGTTATCTGTTTCAGCCGTTCTTCAGGAAAACTCAGAAAACTAAATGCTTGTTCACCTTGATTGATAAGCAGCTCGACTGAGCACCTGTCCACCAGCACATCAAGATCCACAGGATTATTTCCCTGGAACGAAAATTCACAATGGCAAGGGAAATGCTGATCAAAAAAAGTATCCTGATGCATGCGAGATCGCTCAATCGTGAGTGTTTGTTTGCCCTGCTCCTGTACTAAATTCAGTATCAGATCATTCGTTAACTGGATGCTCAACGCGCTTTTTGTTTCGGTTTGTAATCTCACGATGAATCGATATGGCAACGATACTGGAATCATCAATGATTCATTCTCTAATGCTTCGGCAAAAGTGCCCGAATGCTCAGTAAGCTGATTATCTAACTCCCGAATGAAAGCTTGCCGGATCTCAAAGCCATCTTCAGTTTTGTGTAAGCGTAATTCCCGAGGGAAGTTCATTGCAGAACGCCATCCAGAAAGTGGCGTTTCACCGCCGTACGGCCAGCCATTCATCCACCCAAGGGCGATACGACGATCATCTTCTAACGGCATGTTCGCCCAAGTCTGACAGGCATAGAAGTCTTTACCAAAATCGAGCCATTTGGTGACGTCCGGAGCATGGATATTCGTAAATGTATGGCCATCAAAATGTCCGACAAAATATTGCACCCCGCCGGAATTGGGATGAAAGCCTTTGCGCTGAATGCTCACAATCAAAATCCAGAATACTTGCTGTGTTTCTTCACAGACAAGAGGAAACAAATCCGGACATTCCCATGCTCTTTGATCATGCTTGCCATCCGCTTGACCAAACGAAGATAAATAAGCCCAATCCACCGCATTATCTGAACGATAAAAACCCACACATTGGCCAAGCGTGACCACCATGATCCAACATGCGTTTGGTTCATACCAGAAGACTTTTGGATCCCGGAAATCCTGTAATCCAGGATTCGGAATTACCGGATTTCCTGCATATTTTTCCCAGGTTCGTCCGTTGTCATGACTGAAAGCCATGCCTTGTGATTGCGGATAATCAGGATCGGCTGGCTTCTTTTCCCCTGCCAGCGTAAAGAATGCCAAGAGACCATCTTGATGGGAAAAAAGACCACTGGAATTAGTCTTATCAACAACCGCCGTACCAGAAAAACACATCCCCTGTTTATCAGGCTTTAACGCGATCGGATGGTGTGTCCATTCAATGAGATTTTTACTGATCGCATGCCCCCAATGCATTGGTCCCCATTGGTTGCTGAACGGGTGATACTGATAAAACAGGTGATATTCACCGGCATGATAAATGAGTCCATTCGGGTCATTCATCCATCCAAATGGAGGCGTAAAATGTAACGTCGGACGATAATCTGCGTCTTTCATTTTACGACCCGAT
>QKFI01000298.1 GCA_003251455.1 Tolumonas sp. | reverse complement strand
ATGGGATGAAACCACCATGCAGTGCCACCCCATTCATGATGGCGGACATACCAAACTCACGCACACCATAGTGCATGTAGTTGCCTTCCGGCGTTTCGTTGCTGACATCTAAAGCACTGGTGTGACGGGTCAGGTTTGATGGCGCCAAATCCGCAGAGCCACCGAGGAACTCAGGTAGGATTTTGGCGTAAGCATTCAGTGCTTTCTGGCTGGCCTGACGTGAGGCAATGTTCGCTGGGTTGGCCTGTAAGTCCTGGATGTATGCATTGACGCTTTCAGACCAGTTTTCAGGTAAGGTTCCAGCACTACGACGTAAGAGTTCTGCTGCTTCAATTGGGAAAGCTGTTTGGTAAGCTGCAAACTGTTGGTCCCATGCTTGCTGTGCCGCAGTGCCTTTGTCTTTGGCATCCCATGCCTGATAGATTTCAGATGGAATTTCAAACGGCGCATACGGCCATTGCAGGAACTCGCGCACTTTCGCCACTTCGTCATTGCCCAGTGGCGCACCATGGCAATCGTGACTGCCGGATTTGTTTGGTGAGCCGTAACCAATCACGGTTTTACAGCAGATTAAAGTGGGTTGGGTGGTATTGGCTTTGGCTAATGCAATCGCCTGTTCAATTTCCTGTGGGTTATGGCCATCCACTGAATCAATCACCTGCCAGCCATAGGCACGGAAACGGGCGGGGGTATCATCAGTAAACCAGCCTTCGACATGACCATCAATCGAGATGCCGTTGTCATCCCAGAAGGCAATCAGTTTACCAAGACCTAAAGTGCCCGCTAAAGAACATGCTTCATGCGATACACCTTCCATCAGACAGCCATCACCCATAAAAGCCCAGGTGTAATGGTCCACGATTTCATGGTTGGGTTTATTAAACTGAGCCGCCAGCGTTTTCTCCGCTAAAGCCATGCCGACCGCATTCGCAATGCCCTGACCTAAAGGCCCGGTGGTGGTTTCAATGCCCGGCGCATAGCCATATTCCGGATGCCCCGGGGTTTTTGAATGCAGCTGACGGAACTGTTTTAAATCATCAAGGGATAAATCATAACCAGTGAGATGCAGCAGCGAGTAATGCAACATCGAGCCATGACCATTCGACAAGACAAAACGGTCACGGTTCATCCATTTCGGGTCAGTCGGGTTGTGCTTATAGTGATGACGCCACAAGACTTCGGCGATATCCGCCATACCCATCGGGGCACCGGGATGGCCAGAATTGGCTTTTTGTACAGCATCGACACTGAGCATACGCACGGCATTCGCCAGGGTTTTTACATCAACACTCATCAGAAAACTCCACTCAAAAAATACCCTTCCTCACTGAAGTCACAGCGGCGTTGAGTGCGTTCATTCTCCCCACTCACATAGTTATCTATGTTCATGGGGTCTCACTCATTTGCCGCCTCGCCGTAACCTCAATTAGTTGGGTCTTTGTCATTCCAAAAAAAAAAGAACTTCAATGGATGTGTCGTTGGTTCGAAGGTGAAGACCGTTTGAGAGGATAGCGGGAAGGCAATCTCCGGCTCTGTGCGCCATGGATGGCGTGCTGAAGTCCCCATGGATGGGTTCACGACGTGCCGGAGAATGACTTGCCACTGTCCGACGTATTCACGCCGGACAACCAACCACACATCAACAAGTCATTACGCCAAACGAGATGCCAGCAACTGCTCCAATTTCACTTGGTCAATGGCAAAGTTACGAATGCCTTCCGCCAGTTTCTCGGTCGCCATCGCATCTTCATTGTGTTGCCAGTGGAACTCGGCTTCAGTCATCGCAGCCGGGCGATCTAAACGCACGCCATCATCATTTAGTACACGAATTAAATCGCCGGAGGTTTCTTCCAGCTCTTTCAGGTAGTTCGGGCTGATGGTCAGACGGTCACAACCGGCCAGCGCTAATACTTCCCCAAGGTTACGGAAGCTTGCGCCCATCACGACAGTGTCGTAGCTGTGTTGTTTGTAGTATTGATAAATGGTGCGAACTGACAGTACGCCAGGGTCGGTTTCAGCGGTGTAAGATTCACCGGTTTTTGCTTTGTACCAATCCAGAATACGACCCACGAATGGGGAAATCAGATAAGCACCTGCTTCCGCACATGCACGTGCCTGCGCAAAGCTGAACAGCAATGTCAGGTTGCAGTTAATGCCTTCTTTCTCGAGCTGCTCTGCCGCACGAATGCCTTCCCAGGTCGAAGCGATTTTGATTAAAACACGTGAACGAGAAATGCCTTGCGATTCATACAAGCCAATTAACTTGCGTGCTTTTTCAATTGTTGCCACAGTATCAAAAGAGAGGCGCGCATCCACTTCCGTTGAGATACGGCCCGGTACATGTTTCAACACTTCACAACCAATCGCCACAATCAGAC
>QKFI01000408.1 GCA_003251455.1 Tolumonas sp. | reverse complement strand
AATGCTCTTCTGCTTTTCCCGGAACACTCAATAACCCGCTGGGTTTATTCATCACAATAATGTGCTCATCCTCATACAGGATATCGAGATAGGGCTCCATTGGTGGATTATAAACAAAGGTACTCATGTGTATTCCAGGATGTGAATCAAAAAGAAGGGATGCCATTCGGCATCCCGGAAGGTTTATATTTTGCCGTAAATTACTGGTGAGTGACTACCACAAATCGCAGGGAATCTAACTTCAGCTGTGTTTTATCCATCAGGTGATTGAGTTCAGTTTCCAGATCATGCAGATGCGTCAGTTCACTATCTCGCACAGATGGGTTGATAGCTTTCAACTGGGTTAAACGCGTCAGTTCATTTCCCAGTGTGCTTTGCATTGTTTCACGAGCAGATTTCACAATCGAATCCAGCTTCGGTGTTGCAACTGCTTCTGCTTTCCCTATCAGCTCATGGATCACGGTTTGTGATGCGGCAACTAATTTACTGCCTAACTGGCGGTTGATTGGAATGAGCTGACGATGGAACTGTTCGAAGTTCACCTGTTCACCAACGTTATTTCCATTTTTATCCAACAATAAACGGATTGGTGTTGGTGGCAGGAATCGATAGAGCTGTGGATGGCTTGCTGACTCAGCCACAAAGATCAGCTCAAGGAAGATCGTCCCTGCTGGCATTTTCGTATTTTTCAGCAGGGCAACTGCGGTTGAGCCGATTTCAGAAGCCAGAACCAGATCCATCCCGCCACGGATCATTGGATGATCCCAGTTCAGGAAAGTCAGGTCTTCACGACTTAAGGCGATATCACGCTCGAAAGTGATGGTGATACCGTCTTCCGGCAATCCCGGGAAGCTTGGAATTAACATGTGATCAGTTGGCGTCAGAACAACAGCCTGTTCGCCACGGTCATCCTGTGCAATACCGATGTCATCGAATAAGTGCAGGGCATAGGCGACTAGGGTTGTGTCGTCATCTTCTTCTGCCAGTGCTTCCACCAGTGCATGCGCGTGTTTACCGCCGCTGGACTGGATTTCTAACAGACGGTCTCGACCCTGTTCCAGCTTGGCTTTCAATTCATGATGCAAGGTTTGTGTCTTGGTCAGTAATGGCGCTAATGCTTCATCACTGCTCTGGTTTTCTGCCAGCAAGGTAAATAATTGATCCTGAACTTCATCAAATACTGCACGACCCGTCGGACAGGTATGCTCAAAGGCTTCCAGTCCTTCATGGTACCAGCGGATCAGTGTACGTTGCGGCGTGTCTTGCAGATAAGGTACATGGATCTGCACAACATTTTTCTGACCAATACGGTCTAAACGGCCAATACGCTGTTCCAGCAGATCCGGGTTGAGCGGCAGATCAAACAACACCAAATGATGAGAGAACTGGAAGTTACGACCTTCTGAACCGATTTCAGAGCAAAGCATGACCTGTGCGCCGGTGTCTGGGTCTGCAAAGTAAGCTGCGGATTTATCTCGCTCGAGCAGGCTCATGCCTTCGTGGAATACGGTACAACGGATCCCTTCGCGGGTACGGAGGGTATTTTCCAGTGTCAATGCGGTCGCAGCTTCTGAACAGATGACCAGAATCTTCTCATGGCGTTCTTTTTTGACCAGATAGAGTAACCAGTCAACACGTGGATCGAACTGTGTCCAGGATGCGTTGTCGCCTTCAAATTGGCCGAAGATTTTTTCCGGATACAGATAGCGTTTTGCTTTGCTCAGTGCATCGCCCGTGTTACCACCCATCATTCCCATGACGCGGATTGCAGTCTTGTACTGTTCCGGCAATGGCATTGCATATTCATGGAATTGACGGATAGGGAAGCCTGCGCTCGCTGCACGAGTGTTACGGAACAGAATACGACCGGTACCATGACGATCGAGCAGATCTTTCACTACCGATTCACGGTAATTTTCATCATCCAGTTTTTTCGGTTCCAGTTCTGGCAACAGGGATTGCAATACATCAACTTGTTCTGTGGTCAGCGTCTCACCATCCAGCAACGGTTGTGCTGCATCAGCAATTTGACCATATGCCTGCTCTTCTGCGACAAATGCGTCATAGTCATAGAAACGTTCCGGATCCAACAAACGGAGTCGCGCAAAGTGACTCGCATGACCAAGCTGATCTGGGGTTGCTGTCAGCAATAAGACACCGGGGATCTGTTCAGACAGTGTTTCAACAATCTGGTATTCACGGCTAGGCGCATCTTCGCTCCAAACCAGATGGTGTGCTTCATCGACGACCAATAAATCCCATTCGCATTCCTGAACCTGCTCAAAGCGAACTTTTTTCTTACGTAACCAGTCCAGACTGCAAATTACCAATTGTTCTGTATCAAAAGGATTTACAGCGTCATGTTCTGATTCCACACAACGTTCTTCATCAAA
>QKFI01000096.1 GCA_003251455.1 Tolumonas sp. | reverse complement strand
AGCTTGTTTCGCTTTTACGCGAGCAATCGCAGCTGCAACCGCTGCTTTTCGAGGATCACTTTCAGCATCATTTTCACTCACTGCTGGCGATGATATAGATACTTGCTCTGGTTGCCCGGTGATCTCTGCTTTTCTTGCTTTCGCCCGTGCTAATGCAGCAGCGATAGCCGCTTTTCTTGGGTCATCTGCTGCTTCAGATTCAACCGATTCATTATCAGTTTTACTTGGTATTTTTTCTGCTTGATGAGCGCGCGCCTGAGCTTTTCTGGCCTCACGTTCGGCTTTGATATCACGTTCAGGTGCAGCATCACCAGCTTGTTTTTGCGCCTTAATGCGCATGATCGCTGCCGTGATTGGGTTATTCTCATCACTGGCTGCTGTAGTTGTGACCATCGGTTTAGGCGTAGGGATTCGCTCTCTGGATTTGCGCTCTTCTTCTAAACGTTGTTTTTTGGCTTCAAAGCGTTGTTTTGCTCGCTCTGCCTGCGCTGCCTCTGCTCGTATATGCTGAATTTCAGCCTTTTCCTGACGGTAATAATGGACGAGAGGAATATTACTTGGACAAACCCATGCACAAGCACCGCATTCGATACAATCGAATAGGTTATATTTCTCAGCATTCTCGTGGTCTTCTGCTTTGCTGTACCAGTATAGTTGCTGCGGGAGCAATTTAGCTGGGCAGACCTCAGCACATTTACCACAACGAATACAGTTTATTTCATCATCGCGAGGTTCGAGCTCGGCGCGACTCGGTGCTAACAAACAGTTGGTAATTTTGACTACAGGGACATCTGCATGAGGCAAGGTGAACCCCATCATTGGTCCGCCCATAATGACTCGTTGGCGCGATTCTGGAACCAGTGAAAATTGAGCGAGTAACCAACGTACAGATGACCCCAGTCGTACCCACGCATTCCCGGGCTTTCTGAATTGATGCCCAGTCAATGTGACAACACGGCGAATGAGCGGTTCATCGTCGATAATGGCTTGCCGGATAGCATAGACGGTCCCGATATTTACCATCACGCTCCCAAGCGAAAGGGAACGACCACTGGATGGTACTTGTTTTCCTGTCAGGACTTCGATGAGTTGGCGAGCACTGCCCGATGGGTATTTCGTTGGAATCACGGTAACAACGACATCATCAGGAAGATCCAGCGCTTTAAAAGCGTCAATTGCTGCACGTTTATTATCTTCAATTGCAATGACGCTGATCGAAGGGCGCAATATGTGTTTGATAATTTCGATCCCTTCAAGGATCTCTTTCGCGTGTTCACGCATCAGGCGGTCATCTGCCGTGATATACGGTTCACATTCGGCACCATTAATGATGACGATTTCAGCTTTTTCACGCGCAACACTTAATTTTGCATAGGTTGGGAATCCCGCACCACCAAGCCCGGCAATACCTGAGGATCTGATCCGTTCCAGTAACTGTACTGCATCATAATCATGAAAATTCGGCCATGGCTCTCGGCTACGCCATTCATCTTTACCATCGGGTTTAATATGAATACAGGTTTCAGCCAGACCGGAAGGATGCGCAACGGTATGCGGCTCAATAGCCGTAATGATTCCTGAGGTACTCGCATGAACAGGGACTTCCATCGGATGATCGCTTGCTGTTAGCTGTTGTCCGGTTAATACGCGATCACCGACGTTGACCAATAGACGACCCTTGCGGCCACTATGTTGTTTCAACGGAATAACGATAAAAGGTGGCAACCCTGTATGAACAAGCGGCGTTTCACTGGATTCTGTCTTATGTTCTTCCGGGTGTAATCCGCCATGAAAATCCCAAATTTTACCTTTGCGGATATTGCTAATTATATCGACAACACTCATTGGATCATTCTCACCGGAATTGTTTCAACATCCCACTTCCAGCGATCCGGCGTGGTGGGTAACTCAATCATTTCAATACAGTTTGTAGGGCAGGGATCAACACACAAATCACAACCGGTACACTCGCTTCGTAGAATCGTGTGCATCATTTTTGGCGCGCCGATGATTGCATCAACCGGGCAGGCCTGAATGCATTTTGTGCAACCGATACATAAATTCTCGTGAATGAATGCAACTTTTTTAGGTGGCGTGATTAACGATTCAGTCGTATCTGATGGTGGTTCCACGCCCATTAAATCAGCAATTTTCTGAATGGTTTGCGTACCACCTGGCACACATTTATCGATACGATCACCTTTGGCAACCGCTTCAGCATAAGGTTTACAACCAGGGTAGCCACACTGTCCACATTGGGTTTGCGGCAAGATAGCATCGATCTGATCCACAATCGGGTCAGATTCGACTTTAAATTTTACGGCGGCATAACCGAGGAGCAACCCGAAAAGCAGTGCTAATACCGCAAAGATTAAAATGATAATGAGTATTTGAGACATGGTGTTAAAGTTTAATCAGTCCACTAAAACCGAGAAAAGCCAGAGACATCAATCCGGCTGTAATCATTCCTATCGCGATACCTTGAAAAGGTTGGGGCACATCTGCGGCAGCAATACGTTCACGCATACTGGCAAATAAGACCATTACGAGCATAAAACCGAGACCGCCACCAAATCCATAAATGATGCTTTGTAGAAAATTATGCTGTTGAGACACATTTAAAAGCGCAAGCCCCAGCACAATACAGTTTGTCGTGATTAGTGGCAGATAAATACCTAATACACGGTAAAGGTCAGGTGCTGTTTTATGAATGACCATTTCGGTGAACTGAACAACGACCGCAATAACCAGGATAAACGCAAGAATGTTCAGATATTCAGCATTGAACGGCGCTAACAGATAATGTTGAACCAGATATGAAAATGCCGCTGTCAGTGTGAGAACAAATGTTGTTGCCAAGCCCATTCCAATCGCAGGTTCGACTTTTTTAGACACCCCCATAAAAGGACATAAGCCTAAAAATTTAACCAGCACGAAGTTGTTCACCAACACGGTACTGATTAAAAGTAACAAATATTCCAACATAATTAAGACCTCAGCTTTCAAGCCCGCCTATTATCTTCGTATGAAGAGACCGAAACAACCGTTAAACCAAAGGGTTTCTGGATATTCCCTATCTGAATGGTTAGACTTTGCGCTTCAACGCCCTGTTTCCCGGAGGTTATCTTGGGCTTCCTTCCTGTTCTGGCACTAACTGCCGCCATGTTATTATGGTCCAGTGCTTTCATCTCTTTAAAATATCTACTGGATTTTTTGCATCCTGCTCAGATTGTGTTCCTGCGTATGTTATTAGCGAGTGGCTGTTTTTTGTTGTTTTTTAAACAGCTACGCCATTTCAATTATGAGCGAGGTGATTGGATCTGGCTGCTTATTATGGTTGTAGCAGAACCGTGTCTTTATTTCCTGTTTGAGGCATCCGCATTGCAATTTACAACGGCAGGTCAGGCTGGTGTTATTACCGCGACTTTGCCGCTACTTGTCTCAATTGCAGCTTTTTTGATTCTGAAAGAACGGATTGGCCGTAACCAAATTGCCGGGTTTACCATCGCAATTCTCGGATGTGTCATTTTAAGCCTGTTGTCTTCATCAGGAGAAAAAGCATCAAATCCATTATTGGGGAACATGCTGGAATTTGGTGCCATGATTTGTGGGGCAATTTATTCGATTTCAGTGCGTAAACTGTCTCAACGATACTCGGCTTGGGTCTTAACATCCTTACAAGCATTTATTGGCGCTGCTTTTTTTGCTCCACTTGCGTTTCAACATCACATCCCTACAAACATGGGGATCACGCAATGGGGTTGTCTGCTCTATCTGGCGACGTTAGTGACTATCGGAGCATATTGGTTTTATAACTGGGCTGTCAGCAAAATGCCGGTATCATTGGCCGGTGCGTATATTAATTTAATCCCCGTGTTTACGTTATTCCTGGCGTATATCTTATTAAATGAACGTTTGCAGTTCGGACAATTCATCGCATGCCTAATCGTATTTGCGGGTGTGGTGTTAAGTCAGATAAAGGAACGTCGGAATATTGTGGTCGCCGAAGCTGCGTAATACCGAAAGGAAAAAATGAGAGCGGAAAGCAGATAACTGCTTTCCGATAAAGCTTATGAAAAATCAGCTAATGATTGCGCAAATGACATTGCGTCAAGTTCGATTCCAGAAAGATTTTCATCCCAATTCACACCGATCAATACATTGTCTGCGTGAAGGTCGTTAACCCACTCATCAAAAAACTCGTCCAGAGGAATAGCCGCAGGCACATATTCCTGCCATTCGTCACAACATAATAGTCGAGCAGCTTTTTCTGATGACCAGAGTGGCATCACATCGGTTGTGTCATCATCTTGTGAATCACATACAACCCACTCATCTTCAAACTGAAGTCCCCAGAGCTCACCACTATCTTTTACTTCATTGACAAAAGAATCAGGAACCATTTCATTCAAATCAGGCATATTTTTTTCCATTAGATATTAAATCTTCACATTAATTGTAGTGAAAAAAGCAGGTTTTATTGTTCTTGTTTAGTGCTTAGATCCCGGTGCGTCAGATAAAGCCGTAAATCAAATTCAAGCTGATGATAGGATGGCTCCATATGACAGCATAATTGATAAAAAGCTTTGTCATGCTGCGTTTCTTTTAAATGTGCTAGCTCATGAACCGCAATCATTCTGAGAAATTGGGGTGCAGTTTCTTTGAATACACTGGCGATGACAATTTCTCTCCGACGTTTTACATTTCCACCCTGAACATGCGCTTTACTGATATTTAAGCCTAACGCATGTTTCACAAGAGATATCTTATTGTTGTAATGCACCTTATTGAGTGCAGGTGCATTTTTGAGATAACGGGTTTTTAATTCCTGAATATAAGCATACAGGGCTGCATCATCCTGAATAGCATGTTTTTCCGGATAGCGATTTTCGAGCCAAATACCTAATTTGTTTTGGGCGATAAGTGCTCTGACTGGGTCTAACAGATGTTCAGGATATCCACTCAGATAAATCAGATCGTTTGGTTTCATTGTCGGATATCGTTATTTCGCCCAAGGTGACTGGATGGTATTCACATAGAGTTGCTCGACTTTGGTACGAGCCCAAGGCGTGCGTCTTAAAAATTTCAGACTGGAGTTAATGCTGGGATCATGCTGAAAACAACGTATTTGTATTTTCTGACCTAAAAGTTCCCAACCGTAATAATCAACCAAATAGGAGACGATTTTTTCAAGCGTCATCCCGTGAAGAGGATCTTTGTGGATCGTATCGCTCATTATCTGTTCATGTTTGATAGAAACGGCGCTCAGAGTAGGGGATTGTCCCCAAAATAGCAAATTATCCTCGGTAGCAATTGTTTCTCATCTATGTGATGATGATCACTCTTCTCGTTTTTTATCTATGAATCATGGAATTAGAACTGACAACGTATGTGCTGCTGGCAATGTGTGGTGTTGCTGCGGGCTTTATTGATTCAATTGCTGGCGGTGGTGGTTTATTGACCGTTCCTGCTTTGTTAAGTGTTGGATTACCACCGGCAAATGCGTTGGCGACGAATAAGTTACAAAGTAGTTTTGGAAGTTTTTCAGCTGCGTTTTATTTTTTGCGTCGTGGATATATCGATTTGCAGCTTATTTGGAAAGCAATTGTTTTTACATTTGTTGGAAGTGCAATTGGTACTTTGTTAGTTCAACAGATTGACCCATCAGCATTAAAACAGGTCATTCCTTTTATGCTGATTGGATTTGCACTGTATTTCTTGTTTTCTCCCCGTATTGGCGATGAAGATCGGCAGCAACGCATCAGTATTGCGCTTTTTGCTGTGTTAGTTGGTTTAGGTGTCGGTTTTTACGATGGCTTTTTTGGACCGGGAACCGGGTCATTTTTTGCGATTTCTTTTGTTGCTTTGGCTGGATTTAATCTCGGCAAAGCAACTGCATATAGCAAATTACTGAATTTCACATCAAATATCGCTGCACTGATATTCTTCCTTTTAGGCGGGAAAATACTCTGGTCGGTTGGATTTTGTATGGGTGCAGGCCAGTTCATCGGTGCACGATTGGGATCCCGAATGGTTGTGAAAAAAGGCAGTAAAATTATACGTCCCTTACTGGTGTCGATGTCATTGATTATGTCTGCACGCTTGCTGTGGCAACATTATTTTCCTGCATGAGTAACTTCATCAATTGGTGATAAAAGCGTCATTGAACTGTCATTCAGGGATGCAACGATGTTGATGAATACAACAAAAGGAGTATGCCGATGAAAGTTCGTCGTAGAAAAAGTAGACAGCGTCATACATGGTTCACGATCTGGCAATATGAAACCGCACCATTAGTGAACGAGGAAACATCAAAAATCAAAATTAGTGAGAAGTAACTCTCACTGTCAGTCATTCTGAATCAATTAAAACTTCCACTTCCGGCATCGCAAATATCTGTTTGTTATAATTAAAAAAACAAACAATCGCGGAGCCGGTATGTTTCTAGAAAAAATAGATATATCGGGATTCAGAGGCCTTTCCAATCTTTCTTTACAACTGGGGCAAACCACTGCTCTGATTGGTGAAAATACGTGGGGTAAAACAAGTTTACTTCGTGCACTATGGAGTTTATTAGGGCATGAAAACTTACCTTATGAGTTTCAGGATGATGATTTCTATCAAGCCCCATGTGAAGAACCCGTTGAGCCTAAAAAGATCTATGTCCGCTTAACCTTCAGGGAACACCGCCCTGGCGTGAGCCAACACTCGCAGCGTCTTCGTCGCTTGGCTGATTTATGGTGTCGTAATCATCTCGATCTATTCCATCGCATTTATTACATCGCGACCGCTTCGATAGCAAATGGCGTCATAAGTTCCGATCATTATTTCGAAGATGTCCATGGTAATCGGATTGAACATAATGAAAGCGATGAGTTGATTCGCTTACTCAGCGCGATGAATCCTGTTTTGCGCTTAAGAGATTCGCGTTCAGTGCCAGGAAATGGGGACGGGGATGAACATTCGGGCTTTATTGGTGATATTCATGAATGGATGCAGGATTGTCCTGAAACCAAACAACAGCACATGGAAGATGGATTACATGCTGCTGAATTCCTTTTGGATCGATATTTCATTAATGTGCCGCGACGCTTTAAACGAAGTCAACGTGAAATTATCAATCAACCAGGTGCCTTCCGTGGATTGATCGATTGGCATGAGTTATTGCGTGATATGGATAATGAAACCATGCAGCAGATGCTATCTCGTTTCGGACATGCCTTGCTGGAGGCGCATTCTGACCGAAATGTTGAGATGGAAGCTCGCCCTATTTATATTCTTGAAGACCCGGAAAGTCGTTTGCATCCGACCATGATGTCGATCGCATGGGGGCTGATACAGTTACTGCCTGGTCAGAAAATACTAACCACAAATTCCGGTGATTTATTATCTACGCTGCCGCTTAGCCAAATTCGACGCCTAGTCAGGCAAGAAAATGCTACCAATAGCTTCCAGATGGATGAGAACCGGTTTACTGCGGATGATTTGAGGAAAATAACCTTCCATGTCCGTATCAACCGCCCGATGTCTTTATTCGCGAGAGCATGGTTATTGGTAGAGGGGGAAACTGAACTTTGGCTTTTATCTGAATTAGCGCAACTATGTGGTTACCATCTGCCGGGTGAAGGTGTGCGTATTATTGAATATGCACAATGTGGGTATAGTCCGCTGATTAAATTAGCGAATGATCTGGGTATCGCCTGGCATATGATGGCAGATGGAGATGAAGCTGGGGTTCGCTATATTCAGGGCGCCCGACGACTTATTTCAGAAGAAAAAACGGAAAAAACACGAACTGGAAATCTGACGCTTTTACCAAATCGAGATATTGAGCATTTTCTGTATGCGCATGGTTTTGACGATATTTATCGCAAAGAAGCTGTTATCAGAGATATTCATAATCTTCCACCTTCAAAAATAATTGAAAGAGCAGTATCAAGGCGCTCGAAACCAGGGATGGCTTTGGCTGTTTTGGAGGAGGCTTTTTTGAGGGGGCCAGAGTGTGTACCGGAGGTCTTACAACGGATGTTTGATCATGTCGTTGATTTAGCAAGACGTCATTCTTGATCAAAAAAGGCCTCATGATGAGGCCTTTTATAGAATCTGGACTGAATTAGAACAGTGTTTTCGTCAGGTTAAACAGTTCTTCATTGAACGGACGTTTCATGTTCTCGATGCAATCAATGATGTCATGATGAACCAGCGTATTTTTCTGTAAACCAATACAACGACCGCCTTGGCCTTCAAGTAACAGATCTACAGCGTATGTGCCCATACGGCTTGCAAGGATACGATCACGAGCGGTTGGTGAACCACCACGTTGAATGTGACCCAGAATGGTTGCACGAGTCTCGAGACCTGTGTGCAGTTCAATCAGGTTTGCCAGCGCATTCACATCAGTGACATGTTCACAGATGGTGATAATTGCATGGCGTTTGCCGCTCGCAATACCTTCATCGATCTGAGACAGCAGTTCTTCTTTTCTGAAGCCTTTTTCTGGAACGATAACGAATTCAGCACCGCCAGCAACAGCTGCAGCCATTGCCAGATCACCACAGTGACGACCCATTACTTCAACTACTGAAATACGTTTATGTGAAGTAGAAGTATCACGCAGACGGTCAATCGCTTCCATAACTACGTTTAATGCAGTATCAAAACCGATTGTGAAATCTGTACCAGCGATATCGTTGTCAATGGTGCCTGGCAGACCGATACAAGGATAACCCATCTCTGTCAGCTTTTTCGCACCCATATAAGAACCATCACCACCGATAACAACCAGTGCTTCAATACCGTGTTTATTCAGGTTCGCAATCGCTTCCTGACGAACACTTTCTTCTTTAAATGCTGGGAAACGAGCAGACCCTAATGCAGTACCACCACGGTTGATGATGTCAGATACGCTGCGGCGATCGAGTTTCTCGATACGGTCACGGTGTAAACCTAAATAACCATCGTGGATGCCGTAAGCTTCGATGCCTTTAGCCAGAGCTGCGCGGACAACAGCGTTCATACCAGGAGCGTCACCACCACTAGTCAAAACACCAATTTTCTTGATCATAGTGTGCCTCTACTTCAAATTTAACGAACAGAATTCAGTGTATCGTTTTATATATAGTCGTTGATTATGGTTGTATCGACCTCAGGAATATTCACCCTGTTATTCACTATATAAAACGGTTAAGGCATCGTTTCCGATGCCTTATAAGTAACTTATTTAGCAGCTGCAGCGATAATTGCTGAGAAATCTGGAACTTTCAGTGATGCGCCACCGATCAGACCGCCATCGATATCAGCTTGTGCTAACAGGTCTGCTGCGTTTGCTGCGTTCATTGAGCCACCATACAGAACTTGTACTTTAGCTGCAACTTCAGCATTGAAACCAGCGAGGTAAGCACGGATGTGTGCATGAACTGCCTGAGCGATTTCCGGAGTAGCAGTTTTACCAGTACCGATTGCCCATACTGGTTCGTAAGCGACTACTGCGTTTGCGAAAGATTCGATACCAGCAACGTCGATAACTGCTTTCAGTTGTGCTTCAACAACAGCATTAGTTTGATTCGCTTCGAACTGGTCGATAGTTTCACCGATACACAGAACAGGGATCAGACCACCAGCTTGGATTGCAGCGTATTTCGCAGCAACAACTGTGTCAGTTTCTGCGTGCAGAGTACGACGTTCGCTGTGACCAACCAGAGCATATTTACAGCCGAATTCTTTCAGCATTTCAGGAGAGTTTTCACCAGTGAATGCGCCTGAAGTATGTAAGTCCGCGTCCTGTGAACCATACTTGAT
>QKFI01000033.1 GCA_003251455.1 Tolumonas sp. | reverse complement strand
GCAATCAATGCAGACAGACCTAAACCGGCGAAGAAATGATGGCTACTACGGCACTTACTTGATAAAGTTCTAATATACTGACTCATACATAACCTCCACTGTATGAGCCCAGCCTAACATTAGCGATATCTAAATCTAAATTCGTTATATCGATAGAACATATTTAGATAAGTGGTAAGCCTTGTTTTTTATAGGGATATTTCATGTGGGACGAAAAATATAATTGTGATGACTTCGTTTATGGCACGGAACCCAACGATTTTCTTCGCGCAAATGCACATCATTTCCCTACGCATGGGAAATTACTCTGCCTTGCTGAAGGCGAAGGAAGAAACGCTGTCTGGCTGGCAACGCAAGGGTTTGACGTCACGGCAGTAGACAGTTCAGCGATCGGGTTAGCGAAAGCAGAGCGTCTGGCAAAAGAGAAAAATACTGTCATTCAGGTCATTCATACCGATTTAGCTGATTTTGATCCGGGCGTTGAGCAGTGGGATGGCATTATTGCGATTTTTGCACATCTGCCACTCGCACTTCGCCATCAAGTGCATAAAGCCTGTGAAAAAGCCTTAAAACCGAGCGGCATCATGTTGCTGGAAGCATATACCCCCGACCAGCTCAATTTTGGTACTGGCGGGCCAAAAAACGTGGACTGGCTGATGACGAAACAGCATTTACAGAAAGAGTTTTCTCATCTCACCTTCATTCATCTGGCTGAAGTCGAACGAGATGTTCTGGAAGGAATTGGTCATACCGGGCGGGGTGCTGTCGTCCAGCTGCTGGCTAAAAAGTAAGAACAATTTGATTCATAAAACAATTTGATAAAGAAGTGAATATCGCCTGAACCGGAACGACTATATTGATTATTGAATAACGGTTGCAGGCGGCTCCATACAGACAGGAGAAACACCATGATCCTGATCCACGCTCAATCAGTAAGTAAAACCTACCAGACCGGAGAGATCAGCAGTACCGCTCTGAAAAACATATCCTTCCGTATCGAAGCAGGTTCTTTTGCGGCGATAGTTGGCCCTTCTGGGAGCGGAAAATCAACACTGCTCAATTTAATCGGGTGTCTCGATCGCCCGACCACCGGTGCATTAACCGTCTGCGACCTTGATGTCACGACGCTGGATCGCAATGCTGCAGCCGCATTTCGTGGGGAAAACATCGGTTTCATTTTTCAGGATTTCAACCTGATCCCGGTATTAACGGTGTATGAGAATGTCGAATACCCTCTCCTGATGGTGCGGAACTGGCCGAAAGAAAAACGACATGAACGTGTGATGCAAATGCTGGCATCTGTCGGCATGGAAGCACAAGCCGATAAGAAACCCGATCAAATCTCCGGTGGTCAGAAACAACGGGTTGCCGTTGCGCGCGCACTGGTCGGAGAGCCACGACTCGTGCTGGCGGATGAACCCACCGCGAATCTTGATCATGATACCGCTTATCGCATCATCAATCTGATGAAAGAAATGCGGGATCAATACGGTACCACCTTTCTCTTCTCTACCCACGACCAGAAAATCATGCAATCGGCGGAACAAACCTATTTGCTGGAAGACGGTCAACTGACCATGCAAGGAGGCGCACAATGATCGCCATACTCCGACTCTCTGCGCGGAATCTGATGCGTTACCGTCGCCGGACGTTACTGACTGCAATCCTGATCGCAGTTGGTGTGGTCGCATTGCTGTTGTTTCTGGCAACAGCAGGTTCATTCAAGCAAGTCATGATTTCCGGCATTACCGATAGCATGCTGGGACATTTACAGATCCACCATAAAGGCTACACCGCTTCTATCGATAACCTGCCACTCAACCTCGACCTCAAACCCGGTGCAGTCGAAAAGATTGATGCCATCCTGAAGCAGGACAAAGCCATCGCTAGCTATTCCAAACGCGTCAAACTCGGCGCGATGTTCAGTAATTTCACAGAAAATACCAACATCCGACTGAATGGCATTGATCCGGTTGCAGAAGATCAAACCGTCCCGGATCTGCGCAAGCGGATCAGTGATGGTGAAACCACTGGCGACCTCGTCAAACCGGGAGAAATCCTGATCCCGGACTTACTGGCTAAAGGCATGAAAGTCAAAGTTGGCGATAACATCGTACTGGTTGCTACCAACGCCGTGGGTTCCGTCAACGGGCAAAACTTTATCGTCAAAGGTGTGCTGGATGCCGTCACCGGCCCTGGCGGACGCGATGGCTATATTCATATCGACGATGCGCGTGATTTATTACAGCTCGACCAGCCAGATATTATGGAAATTGCAGTTCGTCTAAAGAATCCGGATCAACTGATGCCCGCCTCAGAACGACTGACGCAACAGTTGAATGCGCTGACCAACAAAGAGGGCAAGCCCGTAGCAGAATTGCATACCTGGCAGTCGCTCTCCCCGTTTGCCAACATCGTGAAGATGATCAACATGCTGACGTTATTCATTCGCGTCATGCTGATAGCAATTGTACTGGTCAGTGTCCTGAACGTGATGTTGATGGCCGTTTATGAACGCATCCGTGAAATCGGCACCCTCTCTGCCATTGGTACCCAACCAAATACCATTCTGGGAATGTTTCTCGGAGAAGGTTTACTGCTTGGTCTGACGGGCGCTTTTGCCGGGATTGGGATCAGCCTGCTTTGTCTCGGCATCTTACAGATTATGCCGCTGCAATTTGCCTTTGGCCGGGAAATGATCACGTTGCATCCGACGTTATCAGGTTCCGATCTGCTCTGGGTGCTTATTTCGGCCATTCTGGTATCTGTGCTCGCCAGCTTGCAACCTGCATGGCGTGCATCACGGATGGATCCCATCAACGCCTTACATCACATTTGAGAGGAGACCTTGTATGCGATATCTGATGTCATTGATGCTGGGATTACTGTTTGTCGTTCCCGTCACGTATGCCGCAGAAACAATCGATGGCAAAGCTCTGCTTCAAAAAGTTGACCGAAATCTGGAACCTGAATCTTATGAGTCCTACCGAAAGTTGGTCAACATTGAACCGGATGGCAAGAAAAAAGAATTCGTCATTTATTCGATCAAAAATGGTCGCGATAAAATGGTCACACTCTTTTTATCCCCAGCCAACGATAAAGGACGCAGCACCCTGCGTTTAGGCGACAATATGTGGTCGTATATCCCCAATATTGGCCGCCCAATTCGCATCACCAGCCTGCAATCGATCACCGGTGGGGTCTTCAACAATGCTGACATCATGCGAGTCGATTACACCGAAGAATATGATGTCATCAGTATGGTCGATCAAGACAGCACCTGGCTGTTGACACTGAAAGCCAAAACCAAAAGTGTTGCCTACGATCAGCTCAAGATGACCGTCGATAAAACACTGACATTGCCAACCAAAATCGAAGCTTATGCCAGAAGTGGCATGCTGATTAAAACGCTGTATTTCAAAGATCTGAAAGATTTTGGCAACGGGATCAAGCGCCCGGCAACCATCGAAACCGATAGCCCGCTGTATAAAGGTTATCGCTCGCTCATGATGTATGACGGCCTGAAAAACCGAAAAGTAGCGGCGGAGGTCTTCTCATTGGGCTACATGTCTCGGATCGGAGAACTGCGCTAATGAGGCGATATGCAGGTCTGTGGGTGATCGGGTTCTTGCCCTGCACATTAATGGCAGAGGAATTTACCTTTGATGCCAGTGAATATGATGCCAAAACTTTCGAATTTTCCGGTTATCTGGAAGCGAAAGAAGAAGCGCAGCATTTACAAACAGAGCACCCGATTTACCAACTGAGTTATCCGGAGGAATCACGATCCTGGCTGTTTCGCAGTACCGGAACAGCCGATCTCAGCGGGAAATGGACTATCAACCCGCAATGGATTGCGGATCTGCATGGCCAAGCCAGTTATGCGACCGATGCTTTTGAAACATCGCAGGAGCCTCATAAGATTCTGGATGGCGGTTTGCACTGGTCACCCGATAGCAGCCTTTCACTGGATGCAGGAAAACGCGTGCAACGCTGGGGGAAAGGGAATGCCTGGAATCCTGTAGGCTTTATTGAACGTGCAAAAGATCCATCCGACCCGCAAACCACCCGGGAAGGCTTCAATATGTTCAGCGCAGAATGGACCCGATCGTTTGATTCCACCTTGCAGATGCTAACCCTCACGCCGGTGTTCGTTCCCACTTATGATGAAATGAATCCGGATTTCGGCTCCGGCCATCACCTGAACCCTGCACTCAAACTTTACGCGCTCGCATGGGATACCGATTTCGATCTGATGTGGCTGGGAAAAGGCAGTAAACCACAGAGTATCGGCTTCGATTTTTCCCGCAATCTCTCTACCAATATCGAAGTGCATGGCGAATGGGCTCACCAGTATGGGGTAGCACAAAACGTTTTCGTGAGCCAAACAGAGCAGGAACTTCAAAGCAAGAATATCGACAGTTATCTACTGGGAATACGTTATCTGACCGAACAGGAAGTCACCTGGATCGTTGAGTATTACCATAATGGCCGCGGTTATGATCAATCGGTACTTGATCAATATTACGACTTGCTCTGGCGCGCGATTGGAGACGATGCCAGTACTCAGCTCACGCAAAAAGCACGGCAGTTGATGCAATCCGGCTATGGAAAAATGAACCCGGCACAAGACTATCTTTATATTCGTGCCAGTATCAGTGAACCGTTTGACTGGTTATATACCACCCCCGCCATTACCTTCATGACCAATATTCACGACCACAGTTTTCAAATTACACCTGAGCTCAGTTATACCGGTTTCCATAATCTGGAAATTCGGGGGCGTCTGATTTGGCTTGAGGGCAACAATCGAACGGAATGGGGTGAAAAATTATCGGATCGAAAAGCAGAACTCTATGTACGTTGGTATTTTTGAGATTGTTTGATCAATCGCTACACCGCATGCAGCAATATTGGACATTGTTTTTGCTCACAATAATGGTTATCTATCAAGCAGATCCAATATTACTGGCTACACTTAAAAATAAAGCAAGAGCATGGAGGCCCTACCTATGTTACCGAAACCAATTTATGAGGCGATGCCTGTCGCCTATTTAGTTGTAGGCAGTGCCTTAGTGGTGGGCAGTGAACATGTGCTGCTGTTTATTGCTGGCTGTGCGCTATTCATTGCAGGCTCCATGATTGCTTTTTTCCGTTCAGAATTTCGTCGTATGGACAATCATGATTCGCCACTCCACAAACTGGTCATCCTCCCGGAATATGTCTATGAAATGTTGCCATTTTCCTATCTGCTCGCCAGCTTACTGATCATCCGGTACTCAGATAGCAAATTAGGCAATGTAGCGGTAGCCATTTTAGTTAGCTTTGGTTTTATTCGCCTTTATCAGAGATACCGGAACCGACATGTGCCAACGATGAAATATCACCTGAAGCAGGGGCATCATGCGTTACATTCTTTGCATAAACAAAATCAGCACAATCCCCGATCAAGACATGTCCGTTCTGAAAAGCTCTGATTGAAATCAGCCATGAATAAAACCGGAATGCGGATGCTGGTCGAGTAACTCGGCCAGTTTTTTTAATGCCTGGATAAATATCTCTTCATCTTCAATCGCCATAACAGAAATGCGGATCGCTTTTGGCGTACTGGCATGACCATCTGCTTTAAAATACGATGCACTACTGACCAGTAAATCCCGATTTTTTGCTGCTAAGGTAAACAAATCACTGGACCAGACATCCGGCAACATTAACCAGCAATGATAACTCCCTTCCTGCGCATGAAGTACATGATCAGCCAAGATCAGTTTGACCAATTGCTGTCGATGTTCAGCAATCTGACGTTGTGCCTCAGCAAGACGAAATGCTTCTCCCGATTGAATCAATGTAGCAGCAACTGCAAAGGTCAGTGGCGTTGGCATCCATAAGGTTGCCCGGACAAATGCACTGAATCGCTCCGTTTCTGATATCGGCGTTTTCACATAACCACACCGAAGCCCGGGGCTAATCGCCTTCGACAAGCTAGTGACATGAAATGCTCGCTCCGGTGCAAAATTCGTAATCGCTGAAATCGGCTGTTCGTTCAGAAAGCCATAGATATCATCTTCGATCAGCCAGATTTCGTGCTGGTTGATGACCTCGGCAATCGCTTTACGACGCGTCTCTGACATGGTCACCGTCGTCGGATTCTGATGCGAAGGAACCACGACGACCATCGCCACATTCTGGGAAGCACAAACCTCACTTAATGATGTCGGCAGCATGCCTTCATCATCCATCGCAACCGGAACAACTCTCCGGTCAAGTAACGACGCGATCGACAAAATGCCGGGATACGTGATGGCTTCAACAGCAATCGTGTCCCCTGCTTTCGTGAAACAGGATATCAGTGCTGACAAAGCATGCTGAGCACCGCCTGTTAACACAATATGCTCACCACTGCTGACATCCAGCCCATAATGAGATGCCCAACGGGCACCACTTTCACGGTGAGCACAAAAACCAGAATGTTCTGCATATCCCCAAAGAGGATAGCTATTCCCTTTGGTGATCGCTTGTGTCATCACCTGATTTAAACGATCAACATGCGCTGATAAACAAGGCTGCAGGATCGACAGATTGCTTTGTTGTGCCTGCGTTTCAGCGCGAATGACATCAGACAACTGCGAGTGCCCGCAAACAAAACTTCCCCGGCCAACAAATGACTCAACCAACTGTTTTTCAGCCAATTCCTTATAAGCTTTTGCCACAGTGATTGGGGTCGTCTCGAGCTGTTTTGCCAGTTCCCGATGTGTCGGTAATTTACTTCCTTCCGGAAACTCGCCAGAACGAATCATGGCTTCTATCTTTTTAATAATCGTTAAATATTTTGGTGCGCTCATCGTAACTGCCGAAGTAAATTGACCTACAACAACCTATATCAATTTGTAATTTACCATAGGGAAACGTCGAATTTAATAGGGCAATACACCAAAATCACTCAGCATCAACCTCTAACATTGACATATGTCATTAATAGATCAATGATGCAGTCATTGTCGTCACATGAGGATCATCATGATGGAAGTTAAGAACGTTGCCTTCATTGGATTGGGAGTAATGGGATTCCCGATAGCCGGACATCTGCAAAAAAACGGCTACAGCACGACCGTATTCAATCGAACCACTTCAAAAGCAGAAAAATGGGTAGAAAACTATCAGGGTAAAATGGCGCACACGCCAAAAGAAGCAGCACAAGGTGCAGACATCGTGTTTATGAGTGTCGGCAACGATAACGATGTTCGCAGTATTTGTTATGGTGACGATGGCATTCTGGCAGGCTTGAAACCGGGGGCTATCCTCATTGATCATACAACTGCGTCAGCAACACTGGCGCATGAACTGGAAAATGCCTGCCATAAACATGGATTTCAATTCATGGACTGCCCCGTTTCCGGCGGTCAAAGTGGTGCCGAAAAGGGCTGTCTGACCGTCATGTGTGGCGGTGAAGAGGCTACCTTCGAAATCGTAAAACCCGTGCTCGGTAGTTATGCACGTCAGATCCAGTTAGTTGGCCGTTGTGGTGCGGGTCAGCGCTGTAAAATGGTTAATCAGATCTGTATTGCAGGTGTGCTGCAGGGCTTAAGCGAAGGTTTACTGCTGGCAGAATCTGTCGGTCTTGATATTCACCAAGTCGTTGAAACACTGAAATTTGGTGCGGCAGGTTCATGGCAGATGGAAAACCGCGCTGAAACGATGAGTAAAAATCAGTTCGATTTTGGGTTCGCCATTGACTGGATGCGTAAAGATCTTGGGATCTGTCTGGAAGAAGCAGCTCACCAACATCTGGATCTGCCACTGACGAAAGCCGTGGATGAACGGTATGCCCAATTACAGGAATTGGGCTGCGGGCGAATGGATACTTCTGCATTGATTCTTGCGCTCAAAAAGCAGGCATAAAAAAATCCGGCCTGAGCCGGATTTTTTCTTTCCAATCGCGATTAGCGTTTCTTCGCTTTTGCGTTTGGCAGGTCGGTGATGGAGCCTTCGTAAACTTCGGCAGCCAGACCAACAGATTCGTGCAGCGTTGGGTGAGCATGAATAGTCAGTGCGATGTCTTCAGCATCTGCGCCCATTTCAATAGCCAGACCGATTTCACCTAACAGTTCACCCGCGTTGGTACCAACTAAAGCACCACCAATTACACGGTGATTTGCTTTGTCAAAAATCAGTTTTGACATACCGTCCGCACAATCTGACGCGATTGCACGACCAGAAGCAGCCCATGGGAAGACAGCAACTTCGTAGTTAATCCCTTTCGCTTTCGCTTCTTTCTCGGTTAAACCAACCCATGCAATTTCTGGCTCGGTGTAAGCGATTGAAGGAATCACTTTCGGATCGAAGTAGTGTTTTTTGCCAGAGATAACTTCAGCAGCAACGTGGCCTTCATGAACACCTTTGTGTGCCAGCATAGGCTGACCCACGATGTCACCGATCGCGAAGATATGCGGAACGTTCGTGCGCATCTGTTTGTCGACTTCAATGAAGCCACGCTCAGTCACAGCAACGCCTGCTTTTTCTGCATCCAGTGCTTTACCGTTTGGTACACGACCAACCGCAACCAGCACGTTGTCATAGCGAACAGGTTCAGCTGGTGCAGCTTTCCCTTCAAACGATACATACAGACCGTCTTCTTTCGCTTCAACCGCAGTGACTTTAGTTTCCAGCATCAGGTTGAATTTCTTCTCAACGCGTTTGCTGTAAACCTTCACAACGTCTTTGTCTGCTGCAGGAACCAGCTGGTCTGCGAATTCAACAACGTCGATTTCAGCACCCAGAGCAGAGTACACAGTACCCATTTCCAGACCGATGATACCACCGCCCAGAACCAGCAATTTGCCAGGAACTTCTTTCAGTTCCAGTGCATCTGTTGAGTCCCATACACGAGGGTCATCATGTGGAATGAATGGCAGTTTCACAGGGCGTGAACCGGCAGCAATGATTGCCTGATCGAATTTCACAGTTGTGACAGAACCATCAGCTGCAGTCACATCAACGGTGTTCGGGCCAGTGAATTTAGCTACACCATTCACAACAGGAACTTTACGTTGTTTCGCCATGCCACCCAGACCGCCGGTCAGTTTGGTCACAACTTTTTCTTTCCACAGACGGATCTTGTTGATGTCAGTTTGTGGTTCACCGAAAACGATACCGTGCTCAGCCAGTGCTTTT